>NZ_CALJRY010000223.1 GCF_937976295.1 uncultured Rothia sp.
GACCGGTTGCGGTTTCATTGCCGTGGGCTTGATCGTGACGCTTGCCCTGGGTTGGGATGATCCGAGCGAATCGAAGGATAGCCTGCAGCGTTAGCGGCGAGGCTTTTCTAGCTTCTGCGGTGCGGCAGTGCTGACGCTGCCGCGGCTGCGGAAGGTACCGGCTCAGAACACACTCTCAGAGCACTTTAGCGATGCGAAAAGGGGCGGAGGTTTTCACCTCCGCCCCTTTCAGCGTGTCTATAAGCTGTGAAGATTTTAGCTCCACAAACGGGTTTCTTCCCAACCTTGCGGTATGCCCATAGCCCGCGATACATCAACCCCAGGAACAGAGATATCAGGGCGTTCCTTCAGAATCTGCGTCAGAGATTCCGTATCCCCAATTCCGCCCTTGTCCATCAGATATTTGAGGAGAGTGAGCATTCCGAAAGTCTTACGCATTTTATGGTTCTCTTCACGTTGAGAAACCCCGAATAGGTCAATAACCTCACGGATTTCAGGGCTCTCAACTCTTCTACCGGACGTTACTCTCGGTAGAAGAACTTTGGAATGCACCCTGTTATACAGTCGTGCCTGATGTGCGCAGATATTCCGAATCCCTCTCAATGAACGTATCCAGCTTCCAAGCTGCGGATCGGTACAGTTCATATCCTGCGCTATCTGACGACGAACTCGTCTCGGGGAAATCATATATAGAGTCTGCAAGGCTCCCAAATCTAGAACCTCTACCAGCACCCAAACAGGGACTTTACCATCGTATTGTTCTATATGGTGTACAGCGAAATCTTCCTTAGAACGCTGAAGAGAGTCACTACAAATCTGGACAAACTTATTCCAGATTTCTCTCCTTGCCGGTCCTACATCTAGCAGATTTTCCTTCTCGTGAATTAGCGGGTCAATCTCTCCCAGTAAATGCCCCAGCCTAGCTCGTAGGTACACTTCAAGCTGAGATAGATGAGGAAGTGCAATAGAACGTAAACGCCGGTCGTACTCATAAAGAGCTATGACATCATCAAAACGTACCCCATCTCTAAACTGATTAAGCGGGGTAGTCTCTCCAAACGCATCACGCTCGGTTTGACGTAAAGCATGCCAATATCCACTAAGACGGTAGTAATTAACCTTGGCGAGAGATTCAATCGCTTCTTCACGATTTTCTATAGCCATCCCTCGACCTTCGAGTATGGCTAGTTGCTCACCATAGCTTTTAAATTCTTTAACTTCCCGCACCGTATCAAGACCCGAATCTACTGAAGATAAAAAAGAAGACCGGTCCTGTACTCCTTCAGAATTCTCAATCATTCATCAGGCAGTGGTGCCGGTTCTAGTAGTAACAACTTTACATTCTTTATCGCTCTTTACGCAAGAGCTCCCGTCATACAGTCCAACACATACGACCACACAACGCAAGGGCAGGATTCCTCAGAATCCTGCCCCTGTCGTATAGCTATGAGCTCATCCCGAATGCTTAGCGCTGCGAGAAGATCAGGCTCATCGCCTCCGCACGGGTTGCGGTGTTCATCAGCGCACCGCGCACCGCACTGGTCACGGTCTTCGCGCCCGGCTTACGCACACCGCGCATCGACATGCACATATGCTCAGCCTCAATCACCACAATCGCGCCGCGCGGGTTCAGATGCTCCTCCAGAGCCTCCACCACCTGCGTGGTCAGACGCTCCTGCACCTGCGGGCGGCGAGCATACATATCCACCACGCGGGCGAGCTTGCTCAGACCGGTCACCTTACCGTCCGGGCCGGGAATGTAACCCACATGCGCCACACCGTGGAAAGGCACCAGATGGTGCTCACAGGTCGAGTAGAACGGAATGTCCTTCACCAGCACCATCTCAGAGTGGGCAATGTCGAAGGTCGTACCTAGAATCTCGCCGGCGTCCTGGTGCAGGCCCGAGAAGAACTCCGCGTAGGCGCGCGCCACACGAGCCGGGGTCTGCT
>NZ_CALJRY010000224.1 GCF_937976295.1 uncultured Rothia sp.
CCCCGGCGCGCTCGCGCTGGGCAAAAAAAGAAGCCCCGCCTGCACACAAGGTGCAGACGGGACTTCTCCTAATAAGCTTTACTTGGAGGGGTTTTCTATCCGATTATCAGACTCTTCTATTTATTCTGCAGGTTCGCTTAGCCCACTGTAATTCCCATCCTTATACTTTGGGGACATCGGGTCGAAAAGTACCGTTCCAAGGGGAATCTTGAACGTCTTACCGAGGAGCGTAGCTGTTCCACAAATGATAGGTTTGCTACCCTGCCTGACAACGAAATAGTAGTCCTGCGGATTCACCTGTGCAGAGAACAGAGCAGAGCCGAAGATATCTGCAAATGTGGGTGTATATCTTTCGAAATATGCGCCGTTGAAGCCTGCGTTGCTGGTGAACTTCGCGTCCGTAAAGTATGCCTTTTCGGCGAAATACGCACCCCAGAAGTTTGCGTTTCCGGTGAACGTAGAGTTCCTGAAGTTTGCATTTCCGGTGAACTCCGCACCCATAAAGTCTGTGTTTCCGATGAACTCCGCGAGCACGAAGTCTGCGTTTCCGGTGAACTCCGCGCCCTCGAAGTGTGCGTTTCCGGTGAACTCCGCACACTCGAAGCGTGCGTTTCCGGCGAACTTCACGTGCCCGAAGTCTGCGTCTCCAAAGTGTGCGTTTCCGGTGAACTCTGCGCCCCTGAAGTCTGCGCCTCTGGTGAACTTCGCACCTACGAAGTCTGCATTTCCGGTGAACTCCGTATCAAGGAAGTCAGCATCTTCGGTGAACTCCGTACCTACGAAGTCTGCATCACCGTAGAATCTGGCAGAAGAGAAGATTGCTTTTTCAATGGTGAGGCTGTTCAAGGGGTAGAAAATAGGCGCTCGGCTGAAGTCGAAGTCAAAGCCACTCCACGTTCCTGAAGTAGTGTCGATTATCTTGCCATTATTGTCTTTACCGAAGGTGCTGCTGCGCTTGCTTATCTCAGCGAAGATAGTACGGCGTACGGCCTGTTCTTCGTGGAACTTTGCATAGTCTGCAGTAATGTCATTAGGTTTTTGGTATTCATCAGAATCTTTGAAACGCTTAAGTAGGACCTGGAGTCGTGAATGCTCTTCTATACTGAGCTTCTCGGATTCTGATTCCTGGAGCTTTTCTAGTTCTTTGTGGGCTTCGTATTCTTCTATTTTTTCTGCAAGAGGGAAGGGTGAACGAATATAAGCGCAAAGAATATCGATAATATCCTGACATTTTTCCTCATCTTTTTTACATGTAGGGTCACTATCGTCAAGCCAAGAATCAGCCAAGTTCACCAGCATTTTTACTCCGAAGATTCGAGACGTTGAATCTTTTGAGGCGAGCATTTCGTAAGCTTTGGCAGTGGCTCTCTCCCGCTCAGATTTCTTGTCGATATTATTTGTTACATTCTGATTTGTAGTAATATTATTCTGAATGGATATGGGGGAATTGTTGTTATTCTGAATGGATATGGGCAAATTATTCTGGATAGATGTAGATGAATTTTCCTGGACGAATTTAGGAGAAGAATTCGATGGGTTTTCTTGGATGTCAGACTCTTTACTTTTGCCTAATTTTTCATAAAATACAAGTGCTACGGTGATTACAAATCCCAATACTGCACCCACATCCCCAATGATTTTGAAAAAATATGCAATTCCCAATAAGAGTGCAGGGAATGCAATGTAGAGAAATATCATGATTTTCAGTCCGTGAGGATGATTTGTTTTACGTTGGTGATGTGCAATCAAGAAAAGGATTATTCCGATAGCCGTCCCCAATATATATGCTATTACCTGAATGATTGTTTGGAGAGTTTTATCATTTACAAGGAAATGTACGGCGGAAATAGATATAAAGATTAGGCTTAGAATGGTAAGGGATATATACAGGGGGTGCTGAATATTTGTTGCTGAGGAGCGAGAAGGTATGCAGTTTTGTTGATCCGGTTTATTATCCATTATGGACATGTGGGTTCTCCTATCTACTTTGAGAGGATATGGTCGTAACCAGGATACGGCAGGTGGGTAGCCTCAAGCCACAGGTGAGGGTTCAGGAATTACGGACCGGACAAGCAGAGATACCTCTATAGAGTGAGCGATGGAGCTCATAAGCAGACCCTCTATATATATAAGAGGAGTGAATCTCTGATGTCTCACTGCACCTCTAGCAACGCTACTAGAGGCCTAGCTTCCAGACCCAAAAATCGCCCCGCGGCACCCTATATAAGGTGCGCCCAGACCACCTTCCGGCCCCTCCCACACCCCAATTTTTCGGTTTTCCACCCCCTTTCTAAAAAATTTTTAAAAAATTTTTCGCCCGAGCACCCGGCGCCGTCCGCCGTGCGCTGAATCGCCGCGCCGCACCCTCGCGCCACCCAAAAACCCCGGAATTTCGCGGCAAAACCGCCCATGCGCGCCTCGCCTCCTCCCCAAAATCACCCGCAAAACGCCCCTCCGAAGCCCCGAAAAACCCGTCCCTAACACGTTCCCGCGAAAAAAAGTTGAGTCTTTTTCGCTCAACTCTATTGACAGTCCCTCCGAGAAGGTGCATACTTGAGTACATGAGGCTCAAGGCAGCCGCGCAGACCACCCCACACGTACCTGGACGCGCAGCACCGACCGCCTCCAAAACTTTCAAACTAACCCGCCTCGCATTAGAAGAAGCGGGGCACTAACACCTAAGGAGTGAATAAACATATGGCACGTGCAGTAGGTATTGACCTCGGTACCACCAACTCGGTCGTAGCAGCACTGGAAGGTGGCGACCCGGTCGTCATCGCTAACGCAGAGGGCACTCGCACCACCCCCTCCGTCGTCGCATTCTCCAAGGATGGCGAGGTTCTGGTCGGTAGCGTCGCAAAGCGTCAGGCAGTGACCAACGTCGACCGCACCATCTCCTCCGTCAAGCGCCACATGGGCACCGACTGGACCACCGAGATTGACGGCAAGAAGTACACCCCGCAGGAAATCTCCGCTCGTATCCTCATGAAGCTGAAGGGCGACGCAGAAGCATTCCTGAACGACACCGTCACCGACGCCGTCATCACCGTCCCGGCATACTTCAACGACGCTGAGCGTCAGGCAACCAAGGAAGCCGGCGAGATCGCAGGCCTGAACGTCCTGCGTATCGTCAACGAGCCCACCGCCGCAGCACTGGCATACGGTCTGGACAAGGGTAAGGAAGACGAGCTCATCCTGGTCTTCGACCTCGGTGGCGGTACCTTCGACGTCTCCCTGCTGGAAGTTGGCAAGGACGACGACGGCTTCTCCACCATTCAGGTTCGCGCAACCAGCGGTGACAACCGCCTCGGTGGTGACGACTGGGACCACCGCATCGTCGAGTGGCTGCTCGCACAGGTGAAGGCAAACACCGGCGCAGACCTGTCCAAGGACAAGATCGCTCTGCAGCGTCTGCAGGAGGCAGCTGAGCAGGCTAAGAAGGAGCTGTCCAGCGCTTCTAGCACCAACATCTCCCTGCAGTACCTGTCCGTGACCCCCGAGGGCCCCATCCACCTGGACGAGAAGCTGACCCGCGCAAAGTTCGAGGAACTGACCCGCGACCTGCTCGAGCGCACCAAGAAGCCCGTGCTCGACGTAATCAAGGAAGCTGGCGTGTCCATCTCCGAGATTTCCGAGGTCATCCTGGTCGGTGGCTCCACCCGTATGCCCGCTGTTGCTGAGCTCGTCAAGGAGCTCACCGGCCGCGAGCCCAACAAGGGCGTGAACCCCGACGAGGTCGTGGCAATGGGTGCAGCTCTGCAGGCAGGCGTTCTGAAGGGCGACCGTAAGGACGTTCTGCTGATCGACGTCACCCCCCTCTCCCTCGGTATCGAGACCAAGGGCGGCGTGATGACCAAGCTGATCGATCGCAACACCGCAATCCCGACCAAGCGTTCCGAGACCTTCACCACCGCAGAGGACAACCAGCCCTCCGTGACCATTCAGGTCTTCCAGGGTGAGCGTGAGTTCACTCGCGACAACAAGAACCTGGGTACCTTCGAGCTGACCGGCATCGCCCCCGCACCCCGCGGCGTGCCCCAGATTGAGGTCACCTTCGACATCGACGCAAACGGCATCGTCCACGTCTCCGCAAAGGACAAGGGCACCGGCGCTGAGCAGTCCATGACCATCACCGGCGGTACCTCCCTCTCCAAGGACGACATCGACCGCATGGTCAAGGACGCAGAGGCACACGCTGAGCAGGACAAGGCACGCCGCGAGGCTGCTGACACCCGCAACGCAGCTGAGTCCGTCGCATACTCCGTCGAGAAGCTCCTGAAGGAGAACGGCGACAAGCTGCCCGAGGACGTCAAGACCGAGGTTCAGGGCGACGTTGACGAGCTGAAGAAGGCACTCGAGGGTGAGGACGACGCAGCAGTGAAGTCCGCATTCGAGAAGCTGCAGGCATCCCAGTCCAAGCTGGGTGAGGCACTCTACGCAGCAGCACAGGCTGAGGCATCCGAGTCCAAGCCCGCCGCTGATGAGGACGTTGTCGACGCCGAGGTTATCGACGAAGACGAGAAGAAGTAATCATGGCTGAGCAGGAAAACATCACCCCCGACCCGCTGGAGGAGGCATTCAACGCCCCCGCAGCGGAAGGCCACCCCGAAGCTGAATCGGTCGAAACCACCGAAGATGCTGCGGAAGCCGTCGAGGCTGAGCTCCAGGACGCCGTAGAAGCAGAATCTGCGGATGCGGCACTCGCCGCAGAGCGCCTGGACTCCCTGCTTCGCCTACAGGCAGAGTTCACTAACTTCAAGAACCGCACCGCCCGCGAAAAGGAGCAGCTGCGAGGCTTCGTAACCAGTGAACTGGTGACCGCGCTGCTGCCGGTGCTCGACGATATCGACGCCGCACGTAAGCACGGCGACCTGCAGGAAGGCCCTTTCGCCTCCATTGCTACCAAGCTCGAAGAGCTGCTCGGCAAGCAGGGCGTGGAGCGTTTCGGTGAAGTAGGCGACGCCTTCGACCCGAACATCCACGAAGCTGTCCTGCAGCAGCCCACCGATGAGGTGGCTGAGGATCATGTCTCCATGGTTCTGCGTTACGGCTACCGCGTGAACGACCGCGTGGTTCGTACCGCTCAGGTGGCTGTGGCTGTCGCACCGTAAGGTGGTCGGCTCAGCATTGGCTGAATAACTAACGACGGGCGGGTGCTCTCCCTGGTGGGGGAGTGCCCGCCCTGTTGTTTGCTTGCGATATGTGCGTGGTCTCGGCATGTAGCGGCGGTGGTTAAAAGGCTTGTAGGGGTGCTATTTTTTGGGCTCAACCCTTCCAAAATTGAGTCAAGTAGACTAAACTTTTATATAGAGTATTAAGACAAGCACGCGGTGCCCCTGCAAGCCGTCCCGTAACCGAGGAGGGCGGCGCATCACCGCGAGAGGAGAAAACACACATGGCAAGTGAAAACTGGATAACTGACGACTTCTACAAGGCACTGGGCGTTAGCGAAGACGCAAGCGAAAGCGACATCAAAAAGGCGTACCGCAAGCTCTCCCGCAAGTACCACCCGGACCTGAACCCCGGCGACGCCGCAGCAGAGAAGAAGTTCAAGGAAATCTCGGAAGCATACGACGTGCTCTCCGATAAGAAGCAGCGCGAAGAGTACGACCAGATCCGCCGCTACGGCGCATCGGGCATGGGCGGCTTCGGCGGTGGCAGCTACACCGGCTACCCCGGCGCGGACGCATTCGGCGGCTTCAGCAACGGCGGCGCAGGCATCAACATTGACGACCTGCTCGGCGGCCTCTTCGGCGGCAGTGCCGGCGGCTCCCGACGTTCCGCAGGCTTCACCAGCGCCGACTTCGGCGGCATGGGAGGCGGCGGCTTCGGCGGCGCACAGCACGCAGCCCCCGAAGAGAGCACCACCAGCACCCGCATCAGCCTCGCCCAGGCATACACCGGCGCGACCGTGACCGTGTTCCTGCCGGACGGCTCCCACACCGAGGCACGCATCCCCGCAGGCATTAAGGACGGTCAGAAGGTCCGCCTGCGCGGCAAGGGCCTGCGCGGCGGCGACCTGAAGGTCACCGTGCGCGTCTCCGATGACTCCGTGTACTCGCGTGAGGGCAACAACCTGGTTATGCGCGCACCCGTCACCCTCGCCGAGGCCGTCGACGGTGCAGTGATTGAGGTGCCCCTGCCCGACGCATCCACCGTGAAGCTGCGCCTGGCACCCGGCCAGGTCGGCCGTCGCCTGCGCGCTAAGGGCCGCGGCTTCAAGGCTAAGGGTGGCGACGGCGACCTGCTCGTCATCCCCGAAATCGTACTGCCCACCGAGCTGAGCGCAGAGGCGCAGGAAGCATTCGATCAGTTCGTCAAGCTGGCACCGCAGGAAAACCCGCGTAAGGATCTGTTGAAGAAGGTGAAGTAAACCATGGCATCTCGAGAATCATCATCTAAGTCCCGTCGTAGCGAGCCGCTGCACAGCGTGGACCGCCCGGTTTTCGTGATTTCTGTGGCGGCTGAGCTGGCGGGCATGCACCCGCAGACCCTGCGCCAGTACGACCGTATCGGCCTGGTTCAGCCTTCGCGTGCGCCGGGTAAGGCGCGCCGCTATTCGCAGCGTGACGTGAACCGTCTGCAGCAGATTCAGCAGCTCTCGCAGGAGGGCGTCTCCCTGGAGGGTATTCGCCGCATTATTGAGCTGCAGTCCCTCGTGGAGCAGCATCAGGAGCAGATTGCGGCGCTGCAGCGTCAGCTTGAGGATGCGCAGATGAAGCTGGGAATGTCGGAGCGCGTGTTCGCAGCCGGCACCAGTGGCGATGTGGTGCATATTGCCCGCGGTACCCGCCCGGCGGCGCGTCAGCGTTCTTCGGCGGTGGTTCTGTACCGTCAGCGTCACCAGCCGGCTGCGGCAGATGATACGAAACCGTCGCGTTAAGCCGACTAAACCCGCTACACTGGGATAAACGGCTTAGCTTATCAGCTTATTTATGCTGGTCAGCTGCTTATATAGGCTTGTGCGTCCTAGTGTCATACGCCGCGAGGGAGGGTAGACCCCCGCCCCGCATGCACTTGGACCCACACACAAGAAGGTGAGGCTCCCCCGAATGACCGGGGAGCCTCACCTGCTTTTGTGGCTAGTCCTTGGTCTTAGGAACGAGCACTCTGATGAGCACAGGGTAGAGTAATAAGCGAATAGCGCATAGGTGGCCTAAAGTTCAGATGCCATATCCAAGCTAAACTAACGCTAGAAACTGCCTGCAAGAAAGAGGAACAAGCATGTCCTACGAGGACCAGAAATCTTACGGAAATCCCCCTGGTAAAGAGGAATCACTGGGGCTGAACCGGGAAGAACGTTGGCAACTTATCCAGTATTTTAATGATTTGATTAAACACGGTGATTCAAAAATTCAGATGTTGTTGACTGTTCAAGGTGTTATTGTTGCCGCATATGGAGGTTTTGTTTCAACGTTCCTCAGCAAACCGAATATTTGGAATCCTATAACTATATTTTTAAGCGCATTATTTGCTGTATCCGTCGTTGTATCTTTGCTGGTCGGCATAGTTGCCCTGCAACCGTACGTCAAGGAGCACAATGGAGAATCCGCTACGCGTGAAGGACAGGGAAAAGAGAATATCTACTACTACGGGTCATATTCAGACAGTAGGATTCTAGATGGGCTGAACTGCGCTACTGCAGAGGAAAAAATGAATTATCTGGGAGCACAGATTTCAGTCTTAGGCGGTATCGCAACTAGAAAATTTAGAAAAGTATTTTTTCTTGAGTGGCTCGTGTTCTCTAACGTTATTATTCTCATTGCGTCCTTTATCTTTTTCGCTTCTGCTGGGCAGTGAAGCTAAGAGGCGTAAGTGAGAACTAAACAGAGTTTACGGTGGATAGACTTGTCGAAACGTTTATCAATCATCCTATCTAGACATATATAAGCAGGTGAGGCTCCCCGAATGACCGGGGA
>NZ_CALJRY010000225.1 GCF_937976295.1 uncultured Rothia sp.
GCCACGATTTCTGTTCCTCGCCCCTCGGGTGGTTCTGCTACCGAGTCCTCTTCGGCTCTGGGGTACCGCACTGAGGAGGCGCAGCCTGTTCAGGTGGTGACCCCCGAGTCTAATCTGCCCTCGGGGACCGACTCGGCGGTGCAGTCTCGCCGTGCCGCGATTCTGAACGGTTCTTCCTCTCAGGTTCGTACTGAGCCCGGGCCGCAGAACGGCGTGAAGGCAACGGAGGCGCAGATTACCCGCAATATGGATACGAGCTTGCCTCTTCTGCCGATTTTGGTAATTTTGGGTGGCGGCCTGATTCTTGGCGCCCTGGGCGTGTCGCGTGTGCACGCTTCGAAGAAGGATTAGTTGCGTAGATTAGTTGCGTAGGGGCTGGGGGAGTGGCGGCCCCTGGTGCTTGTTCCCCGGTGCTTGGGCGGCGTGCTGGCGTGGGCTAGTTGTATCCCCGTCAGTGTGCGGTGAGGTGTTTTGTCATAAAACGGTTCACTTGGTGGATATTTTGAGAAATGCTCACAGTATCGATATAGTAAGCCTGTCCTAACAATGTCGATAGTATGGATGCACACCAATGAAGATTTTCACATCTAGCACCCGCTTCTCCAAGGGAGCCTGCGCCCTCGCCGTCGCTGGCGCTGTCGCCCTGCCCCTGGCACCCGTTCTCGCTGAGAACATTAATATCGCTGCCCAGAACGTTGCCGCACAGAACGTCGCTACAGGCGACCAGGCAACCGCTGGCGCGTCCTTCGGTTGGGGCGTGCGCGCCTCCTTCCTGTCCTATAACGGTATGCCCCGCGAAATGACCGACGGCGCAGCATGGGACGCAACCGCAAAGCAGTTTACCTTCACCCCGACCTCCACCACCGTCTCTGAAGACGGCAAGCAGGTTACTCTGCAGGCTGCCGGCCGCCTCTGGTTCACCGGCCACTGCGCAGAAGGTCAGGACCCCGAAACCGGTTGCGCCCTGAACCTCACCTTCTCCAATCCCCGCGTGGAACTGAACCTCGCTGACGGCACCGGCTCCCTCTACATGACCGTGCGCACCAAGAACTACGCCAGCGGCAAGTTCGAGGGCCCCAAGGAAGTCAAGATGGCGACCCTGAGCACCGGCACCGCCAAGCAGAGCGAGAAGGACGGCGTGGTCAGCATCAGCGGCATCTCCGCGAACCTGACCGCCGACGGTAACCACGCCTTCTCCGACTTCTACAACGAAGGCGCCAGCCTCGATCCGCTGAGCATCTCCTACACCGGTAGCGCAGCGAACACCACCAAGAGCGCCTACAGCGCCGCCGAGTCCTACAACACCGGCGCGAGCGTGAACCAGCCCCAGAACACTGCACGTCTGGGACAGAACCACATCGTGCACGTGGCACCGCCGAGCTTCAGCGGCGACACCACCTACACCGTGCTGAACAGCTCCAACCTGAAGATGACTGACACCGGCGTCCTGAAGGCAATCAAGGGCGTTTTCGCTGTGGACGCTGACGGCAACCGCATGCTCGTCATTGGTAGCGAAAGCAACAAGCCCGAGCTGTACACCGTGACCGCTGAGGGTAAGCTCGTCTCCTCCGGCGTCTACTCCGACGTTGATCTCGGCGCCAACACCGTCAAGGCAATCGGCTACAACCCCGCCAACAACACCTGGGGCATCCTCAGCATTGACGGCCAGGGCGGCGGCAAGCTGACCATTATTGACGCATCCGGTAAGGCAACCTCGCAGGCTCTGCCGAAGCCCGATTCCATCGACCCGCAGGTTGTGAACGCCTACTCGCTCGACGAGTACTACGGCGACTCGTTCTCCAACAACACCGTGACCCTCGCGCCGCTGCCCGACGGTAGCTTCGTGTACGCACCGTCGACCTCCATCTACGATGCGTCTGGCGAAAAAGTGGTCCAGAAGGGCCACCTGCTGCACCTGAGCAACAACGGCGTATCTCTGGTGCCGAACTCCTCGCCCGAGGGCTACACCACCACACTGTCCTCGACCCTGGTCAGCCCCAAGGGCTACATTTACCGTTGGAACAACTGGTCCGGCGGTAAGGTGCAGGTTCTCAAGTACGAGAACGGCACGTTCAGCGTGGTCCGCGAGTCCGCAACTCTTGAGGGTTTCGAGAAGACCGAGGTCGCCACCATGTTCCTGACCCGCGCGGGTAACGTGGTCGTGGTGGATGCATCCGGCTCCCGCCTGGTCTTCATGGATGACACCCTGAACAAGGTGAACGAGGTGGTGCTCTCCTCGATGCGCAAGACCGACAAGAGCGGCGGTTACAACGCTCTCGAACTGCCCAACGGCGATATTATCTACCCGACCAGCTTCGAGAACCCGAACACCTACGAGGATCAGCTGTGGCTGAACCGTCTGGCAGCGAACTCGGCACCGGCTCCTGAGCCGACCAAGGCACCGGAACCGACTAAGGCACCTGAGCCGACCGTTGCTCCGACCGAGGCACCTACTGCTGAGCCGACCGTGGCACCCTCTGCAAGTGCAGAACCCACCGTGATGCCTTCTGCAAGCGCTGAGCCTACCGCGGAGCCTTCGGTAACGGCTGAGCCCACTGCGACCGCAGAACCGACTGCTGAGCCTTCTGCAAGCGCTGAGCCGACTGTTGCTCCGACCGTGGAGCCCTCTGCAACCGCTGAGCCCAGCGTGACCGCAGAACCCACCGCTGTGCCTTCGGAGGAGCCCACCTCGCCGTCTCTGCCGACCGCGTCCGTGGCACCTTCTGTCGCCCCGAGCGCTTCTGCAACCCCGAGCGCATCGGTGAGCGCATCCCCGACCGCGGTTCCGAGCGTTCCCGCCGTGACCCCCTCGGCGACCGTGTCCGCATCGGCGTCCGCATCGGCATCCGCTAGCGCGTCTGCTTCTTCGAGTGTTTCTGCGAGCGCGTCGAGCTCCGCAAGCAGCTCCAGCAGCGCTTCGGTGAGCGCATCGGCGAGCGAATCGGCATCTTCGACCGCCTCCGCTTCCGCGAGCGCTTCCGCTTCTGAGAGCAGCACCGCCGACCAGAACACTGCCGGCCACAAGGGCGGCTCCAACGGTGGTTCTGACACTGGTTCCGGCGCATCCGACAACTTGGGTGTGAGCGGTTCCAACGGTGGTTCCTCCCTCGGTGGTGGTTCTTCCGCAGGTAGCTCCTCGACCTCCGGTAGCTCCTCCTCGAAGCTGGCTCAGACCGGCGCATCCGGCGCTATGTTCGCCGCTGCAGCTGGTGCTATCACCCTGGCTGCAGGTACCGCACTGGTTGTGGCACGCCGCCGCAAGAGCTAAGATTTAGCCTTCGCGCAACACCCCGCTTCGTTACTCGTGTTCATGAGTAGGGAAGCGGGGTGTTCCTTTCATACAATGGAAATATGACTATTCTGAATGTAATCGCAACCTCGCACGGCACCGACTCGGTCGCCGGTCGCGAGGCTATCACGCTGATTCGTGAGCAGATTAAGTTCCTGCTTGCTCAGCGTAACGACGGTGTGGAGTACCGTGTCCACGCCGCATATGTGGATGTGGAATCTCCCAGCGTTGATGATGCCGCAGCCTCCCTGCCCAAGGATGAGCCCTGCGTGATTGTGCCGATTCTGCTCTCGACCGGCTTCCACACTCAGGTGGACTTGCGCCGTGCCGCACGCAATAGCGGCATTGAGCGCATCAGCATTGGTGAGTCTCTGGGCCCGGATGCGCGCCTTGCCGCGCTGACCCGCGCCCGCTTGGAGGAAGCTGGCTGGACTCCCGGCGACGGCCCCGTGGTTCAGGGTGCGGCGGGTTCTTCCCGCCCTGATGGTCGCGCGGATATGGAGCGTGCGGCTGAGCTGCTGGCTGAGGAGTTGCACGTTCCGGTTCATCACGGCTTCGTTGCCGCTATTGATCCGAAGTTCCACGAGGTCGTTGCCGAATATCAGCCTAAGTTCGCTGCGACCTACCTGCTGGCGGAGGGTTTCTTCGCCGGTAAGATGCGCCGTGATGCTGAGTCGACCGGTGTGCCGGTGAAGGTTGCCGCGCCGCTGGTGAACGCGCAGGGTGGTGCTTCTGCTGCCGTGGTGGCGGAGTGCTTCATTGACCGCATGGATGCGGCTATTGCCCAGCTGGATGCCGCCTAATAACTCAGGTTTGCGGTGCGTGTAGATGCGCTCGTAAGGCTGAAAGTGTTAATACAAAAAACCTCGGGACGTCATGTTCCCGAGGTTTTTGTGTTGCTGTGTTTGAGTAGCCGTAGGCGGCTGAACGTTTAGGCGGTCTTGAGGTAGACGTCGCCGTCGCGGACCTCTACGGGGTAGACCTTGATGGAGTAGGAGGGGTCAGAGACACACTCGCCGGTGGTCAGGTCGTAGACCTCCTTGTAGAGGGGGGAGGTGATGGTGGGGTTGCCGTTCTTCTCGCCGACGATGCCGCGTGCGAGGACCAGTGCCTGGCTGTGCGGGTCGAGGTGGTCGCTGGCGAAGATGCCGTGCTTGGTCTTGTAGATGGCGTACTGGTAGCCGTCGACCAGGGCGACTTCACCCCAGTTTTCTTCGAGGTCAGATTCGGCGCAGATGCGTACCCAATTCTCAGCCATGGGGGTTTCCTTTCGAAGTGGTGGTCTGCGCCGCGCGGGGTGCAGGACACAATAGCGGTTCGTGTGTTCTTTGTTTGGAGTTTACCTTATGAAACCCACATTTGGAAATGGGGCGCGCGAAGGGCGCTAAAGGTTATTTTTACCCTAAAAAGACACCCTCGAATTTCATAGATTAGCCTTACCTAAATTAGGTCTAGATAAGGTAAGAATACCCTATTCTAGCCCGATATTCCGCGGATTTTTTTGGAAAATTTTCCCAAAAAATGCGGATTTTCGATACCTGGGGCACCTGAGAACGTGTACGATAAAAGTCGTAGTTTAAAACGCCTTTTAACTGCCTGAGAAAAACAACATAATCCCACACAAAAATGTTTCGTAATTTTCAGATGCATTCTAAAAAAGCGGGCGCTCCAACTACTCGGTACGCATCAGATACGAGCCCAACGGCACGGAAACTAGGAGTTCCAACGCCGGGCATGATTCGGTCGCACACTGAGGGTAGATAAGCGCCATGAACTACCTGCATTACAACTAGGAAGGAAAATCCATGTCGCACACCCCCCGCAACATTCTCGTTGTCGGCGCAGGCCCCGCTGCGTGGCGTTTTGTACGCGCGTACCACGAAGGCGCTGAAGCTGCCGGTCGCGCAGCGGACACCATCACCGTCCTCAACGACGAGCCCTACATCCCCTACGACCGCGTTGCTATCGAGCAGATTTTCAAGGACACCGAGAAGGACCTGACCCTCGGCGATCCCGAACTGTGGAATGCAGAGAACATCAACCTGGTCAACAACTGCCACGCAGAGAAGCTTGACCGCACCCGCCGCGTCGTCACTGACACCGAGGGCAACGAGTACCCCTACGACGTGCTGGTTTTCGCAACCGGTTCCCGCGCGGTTCGTATCCCCATTCTTAACTCGGACGCAGCACACGTCTTCCGCACCATCGATGACGTGAAGAACATGGTCTCCGAGGTCAAGCGCCTGCAGGAAACCCTCGGCCGCGCACCCCGCGGTATCGTCGTCGGTGGCGGTCTGCTCGGCCTCGAAGCAGCTGAAGGTCTGAAGGACCTGGGCGCAGAGCCCACCATCCTGGACGTGGCACCCTGGCTGCTGTCCGTTGAGGTTGACCAGGGCGGCGGTTACGCCGTGAACGCCCAGATCAAGGCAACCGGCATTGAGATTGAGACCGGCGTGTACATCTCCGGCATCAACAAGGATGCTGACGGTAACGTCGTCTCCGTCTCCATCGCAGATTCCCCCTCCGAGGACGCAGAAATCCGCACCCTGCCCGCCGACATGGTGGTCTTCGGTGCCGGTATTCGCCCCAACGACGAGCTGGCACGCGAGGCTGACCTGGCACTGGGTGAGCGCGGCGGTATTCTCGTCAACGACGCATGCCACTCCTCCGACGAGCACATTTGGGCTATCGGTGAGGTCGCCTGCGTGCTGGGCCGCACCTGGGGTCTGGTCGCACCGGCTAACGCTATGGCCGACGCTGTGGCAGCTAACCTGCTCAACGACAACGAAGAAGCTCAGGTTGAAGAGTTTGACATCGCAACCAAGCTGAAGTTCTCCGGCGTTCAGGTGGCTGGCTTCGGTGACCGCCGCGGCACCACCGAGGGTTGCCTCGAGGTTCTGTTCGCAGACCCCGCACGCGGCATGTACCAGAAGATCGTGACCAGCGGCGACGCAAAGACCCTGCTCGGTGGCGTGTTCGTCGGTGACACCGCTCCCTTCGACTCCCTCAAGCCCCTGCTCGGTCGCGAACTGCCCGCTGAGCCGAACGTCTACCTGACCGCAGCTGGCGGCGGCGACGGCATCCCCGACACCGAACTGCCCGACGACGCAATCCTGTGTTCCTGCAACAACATCAGCTTCGGTGCTGTCCGTGAGGCAATCGTAGACGGCAACCACGATGTTGCTTCTCTGAAGTCCTGCACCACCGCGGGTACCCAGTGTGGTTCCTGTGTGCCGATGCTGCAGAAGACTCTGGAACAGCAGATGAAGAAGATGGGTCTGACCGTCTCCAAGGCACTGTGTGAGCACTTCGACTTCTCCCGTGCAGAGCTGGCTGAGGCTGTGCGCCTGACCAACCTGGACGACTTCGACTCCGTGCTGGCACGCTTCGGCCACGGTGGCGACGGCTGTGCTATTTGTAAGCCGACCGTTGCGTCGATCCTCTCGTCCTTCCGCAACTCCTACGTCCTGGATGCTGGTCGCGGTGGCCTGCAGGAGACCAACGACCGTGCACTGGCTAACATGCAGAAGAACGGTACCTACTCCGTCGTTCCGCGTATTCCCGCAGGTGAGATTCCCGCTAAGAAGCTGGGCGTCATCGCAGAGGTTGCTGAAGAGTTCGGCCTGTACGTGAAGATTACCGGTGCGCAGCGTATCGGTATGTTCGGTGCTCGCCTGGAGCAGCTGCCCTACATTTGGGAGCGCCTGGTGGACGCTGGCTTCGAATCCGGTCAGGCATACGGTAAGTCCCTGCGTAACGTGAAGTCCTGCATGGGTTCGACCTGGTGCCGCTTCGGTGTTCAGGACTCCACCGGCATGGCAATCCAGCTGGAGAACCGTTACCGCGGTCTGCGTTCCCCGCACAAGTTCAAGTTCGGCGTTTCCGGTTGTAACCGTGAATGTGCTGAGGCACAGGGTAAGGACGTTGGTCTGATTGCAACCACCAACGGCTGGAACCTGTACCTGGGTGGTAACGGTGGTGCAAACCCCGCTCACGGTCGCCTCTTCGTGAAGGACGCTTCCAGCGAGGACATCATCCGCTACATTGACCGCTACCTGATGTACTACATCCGTACCGCAGACAAGCTGCAGCGTACCGCTCGCTGGCTTGAGGATCTGGATGAGGAGCACGGCGACGGCCTGGCACACCTGCAGTCCGTCCTCATTGAGGACTCCCTGGGCGTGTGCGAGGACCTGGAGCGCGACATGCAGCGTCACGTTGACTCCTACGAGGACGAGTGGGCAGCAACCCTGCGCGACGAGCGCCGCCTGCGCCGCTTCCGTGCCTTCATCAACGAGCCCAACGGCAGCGACGAGGGTTCGCACCTGTACGTGCTGGAGCGCGAGCAGATTCGCCCCGCAACCCCCGAGGAAATTGCGGCGGCAGAAGCTGGCGAGTCCAACACCGTCCTGCTGACCGGTGCCAAGATTCCCGTGGGCAAGCCCAGTGACCTCAACCCGGTCCCGGCAGCATAGTATGTGCCCGAAGATTCCTCCGTTCCCGCCCCGCGAGTTCGCCACTATTGACGAAATTCTCGCGGGCGGGGCGCCCGGGCACACCCTGGACGATAGCGTGACGGAACGCGGCATTCTTCTGCCCGGCGAGCCTGCTGAGAACCCCGGCAAGGTCTACATTGTGGGTGGCGGCCCCGGTGCCGCTGACCTGCTGACCCTGCGTGCGGCACGTGCCCTGAGCGAGGCGGACGTGGTCCTTCTGGACCACTTGGCTCCGCAGGAGTACGGCGAGTACGCACCGAACGCCCTCATCGTTGATGTGGGCAAGGTTCCCGGTAAGCACGCTGTGCCGCAGTCCCGTATTCAGCAGCTCATGATTGATTACGCGCTCTCGGGTAAGACCGTGGTGCGTTTGAAGGGCGGCGACCCGTACGTGTACGGTCGCGGCGCTGAAGAGCTGGATGCGTGCATCGCCGCCGGCCTGGAGGCTGAGGTTATCCCCGGCATTACCAGCGCCATTGCGGTTCCTGCGCGTGCGGCGATTCCGGTGACTCTGCGTAAGGTTTCCTCGATTTTCACCGTCATTTCTGGTCACTCCGGCCTGTCGGAGACAGAAGTGTCGGCTGTTGAGGCGACCCTGCGCGCCCAGGGCACCGTGGTGTTGCTGATGGGCGTTCGTACCCTGCCCGATACGGTGGCGTCTCTGCTCTCTCGTGGGATTGAGGCTGACACGCCGCTGGCAACCATCGAGAACGGTTTCTCTGAGAAGGAGCGCGTGACTGTCACGACCCTTGAGAACGCTCAGGTGGATTGCGCATCGGTCAAGGCGCCGGCTATTACCGTCATCGGTGAGGTCGTGCATTATGCTCGCGATAATCAGAACCGCTTTGTGAGCGAGGTTCACGAGCGTCTGCGTGAGCGTTCCACCTCCTAGAGGCGGCGCGCTAGATAGCGCGGTGCGTTAGATAATATTGCACAGCCCCGCATCCTTGGTTTTCCTAGTTGCCGAGGAGCGGGGCTGTTGCTGTGCCTGCTAGTGTTGCCGTGCCGGGGAATACCGGGTAGCGCGGGGAAATGCTCTGGCGCAAAAACAGCGGCGCAAAAACATACGAAAGCGGGGCGGGTATCG
>NZ_CALJRY010000226.1 GCF_937976295.1 uncultured Rothia sp.
GGGAGATATAGGGCCAGCCGTTACGATCAGTCTGCCCCTCATGCGCCTTATCAGCGATGCTGTCTGCCAGGCGAACCATCTCTTTGTAGTAGCTATTCGACATGAGAACCTCCGTTGGTTGAAACTCCTGCGAGTTGACGGTCCCAGCGAGGTTTTCCGTACCAATGTGGCACGGACGGTAGCTGGTACCTTCACTCTACTCCAGTAGCTACGAGACGGCGGCGGAACTCGCCCAAAACACCCCTAATACGTCAAATATGACGCGCCGAAGAAGAATACTGAGTGTTTTTCCTTCTGAAATTGTGGGTTTAGTGCCCTTTCTGCCGTGTATCTGCGGTTGGTAACAGACATTCAGGAGGTGCCCCGAACCTCCCTGAAACTACCCGCCCGGGTAGCCGAAAGCAGCTCGCACGACCCGCCCAAAATCTCATATGGTGGCGAAAAATTTCTGTCTTTTTCTAACGAAAATCGGTGAACAAACCGCCCAACACAAAGGCAGTTTAAGCGTGTTTAGCGCACACCGATACACACTCATCAAACGAAAAAATCACCCGCCCTCCGTGCCCCGCTAAAACATCCAAAAACCCGTATTTTTGCGCGAAAATACGCGATAAACTGGGGGCAACCAAACATCGGAGAACACCATGGCAGAGCTCTACAAGCGCTTCCTCGCTTTGTATCCCTACCCACACGAGCGAATCCGCCACGGCGCCCCACGAGCCGAACTTAACCGGCGATACCTCGAACACCTTTACGAGGGCAAGAACCGGGGAACAACCCCCATCGTGGTTGCCCTCGACCCGACCCTGCTCGGAACCATCGAGAATAACGTCTCCCTGCGCACCTCAACACCCGTGCAGAACATCACCGCTGACACCGTTGAGCGGTACGCACACGAGCTCATCACCGACCATCATCGTTACCTGGACCAGGTTGGTGTAGAAGTTGCCGCGCATGAGGCGTTCCGGCACCTGAACGAGAGCACCTACCTGCAGACCTACCGCCGCCTCATGGAAAACGGCGAACTCGGCGAAGACGATATTGGTGCGCCCCTGAAAGCGGAGTACCCCTTCGAACTGACCGCGGGCGTCATCAATGAGAAGGTCAAAGCCACCGACATTGACAGCGCCGCGGAACTGCTCATCATGGATCTGCCGCTGCGGGATGCCTCCGGGGTGTTCGCCTACCTGCCCTTCGGCGGGTGGGACTCCAGCCCCAGCCCCGAGACGTTGCTGTCCATTGCCCGCTACTGGTTTGAACGTGATGACGCCTACCCGGCTGTTATCGCCTCGGACTTTATCGAGTTCTACACGCCGGTACCGGTCACAACCCGCCGCGACGCCGAAATTCTGGCGGTTGAGCACACGATGGTTTCCTCGGCGATGCCGGTGCGTGTCTACCGCGGCTTCGACAAGCTCGTGGAGGCGCTCTACGGCCAGCACGACTGGTACCTGTGGTGGGAGCAGCTGCCGGCGGCGCTAGTTGTTGAGATGCCCTAAAACCGCTTGAGTTAGGGCTTGAGGTAGGCGAGTTAAAGCGAAGGGGCGGGGTGAACCGTGAAATTCACCCCGCCCCTTTTCGCGTATCTGCGCTATTTCAGCTCGTCCACGTGTCGCGCCCGCAAAGCGCGAGCGGTCGCCGTCGCGTAATCAACCGCCTGCACCACCCACGGAATCAGCAGCCGCCAATACATGCGCTTGGGCAGATTACGCGCCACCGCCGCCCTGCGCAACGCACCCCAACGGTCCATGAGCGCCGGAATCGACCGGACCATCAACGCGATCAGCAGACCCAGACGCTCGGGAGAAAGACCCACGAAACGCAGCGGCGAACAGAGCCTCACAAAGCCGTCAATCAGAACCGGCAGGGGAGTGCTCACTAGCAGGGTGCGGGAAGCGTAGAAAGCCGTCAGCATGGTCGCGATAGCATCCGCGCCGGAGGCGTACTGGCCCGTGAACACGTAATAGGCAACCATGATCAGCAGCAGCAGAGACAGCGTGCGAACCACCAGCCACAGCTGGGAGGCAGGCACACCAGCCCATAGAGCGCACAGCGTGGATGCCACCAAAGCCACCAGCGCCACCTGCCAGCCGGTCACCGCCAACAGCAGGAACAGCCCAAAGAAGAGCGTGCCCTTGAGCCACAGCGGCGCCCGATGCACCGGCGTGTTCAACGGCTGGTAGAAACCCACCAGCAGAGTGCCGGGGTTGAAATCCGAGCCCTGGGAGGCGGGACGAGGATTCACGCGCGGCGTGTTAGCGCCCATGCGCGCCTCCTGACGAATCCAGACCGCCGGTAGCGCCCTCGTTCGGGAACCCTTCGGCACACCACGTGCGGTACTGCTGCACCAGTTGCCCCGCATCCCCCTGAGCGAGCAAACGGCCGTCATGAATAATCACGGCTTCATCGCAGGATGCCGCCAAATCCAGGTCGTGCGTACTGAGCACCAGCATCTGATCCAGCGACTCCAAATGCTTGAGCAGCCGCGCGCGATTACGCAAATCCAGCAGGGTAGTCGGCTCATCGAGCAGAAGAATCTGCGGGCGCGCCGCCAGCACACTGGTGAGAGCGACCAGCTGCTTTTCGCCTCCTGAGAGGGTGAAAACGCTCTGATTCTCTAGCGATTCAATGCCGCGTTCACGGAGCAGCTCACGGATCCGTTCGCGGCGCTGCTCACCGCTGAGGGAACTACCTTCAACGGCAGCGGCACGGCGCAGGCTCAGGTCAATATCTTCGGCAACTGTGGGCATAATCAGCTGCGCCTCCGGCTGGGCAAAAAGCATGCCCACACCCTCAAAAGCGCCCTGTGAATTACTGCGAGCGCCCGCACCCTTCGAGCTACGGCTCGGTGCCTCCAAGGTGTCGACACCGTTCACGCGCACAATACCTTCATCCGGGTGGGTGAGCCCGTTGAAAAGCCCCAGCAGGGTAGACTTACCGCTACCGTTCAGACCCAGAACCGCGGTGCGCTTCGCCGTGAACCGCAGGCTCACATCCTTGAGGATACGGCGATGCCCGCCTTCGGGCAGCTCGGTGAAAACACTCACCGATTCAAGCTCAAGGGTGGGCATGCTGGTAGAGGCGCTCACCGCCTGTTCGCCCTGTACCTGCTGTGGTGCAGGCTGGCGCGTGGAGCGGCGAAAAAACATAGCTATCCTCTCGTGCGGCACATTGTGTGCCCTTAACGCTGGGCAGATGCCAAGGACGGGAAGGCGCGGCGTACCGACAGGCCAACCAGAACCGCGATCGTGGACTTCACCAGATCCCAGGGGACGAACACCATGGCGGCGGCGAAGGCAGCGTCAAAACTCATGTGGGCGTTCACCATCATACCGGCGATACCGCAGGCGGTCAGAACCACAAAACCGCAGAAGTTCGCGACCAGAGCCATGAGGAAGGTGGAGAGCACCGAGCGGGTGTTGCGGGTGAACAGGTAGGCGAGGGTACCGGCAATGGCTGCGAAGGGCAGGAAGCCCAGCAGGTAGCCGGCACTGGGGGAGGCGAGCGTACCCAGGCCGGCGCCGCCCTTAGCGAAGATGGGCAGGCCAGCAAAACCAACCAGCAGGTACAGCGCCACGGAGGCGGTGGCGCGCTTGCCGCCGAGCACCTGAGCGGTGATGTAAATGCCGAGGGTCTGGAAGGTGAAGGGGACCGCGATGCCGCCCAGGCTGACGGCGGGCATGATGGCGAGCGCGGCGATGAAGCCGGCGAACACTGCGATGAGGGAGAGGTCGGTGGCGAGGGAGGTCTTTGCCGCTACGTTACGGCGCGGTGCCTGGGTTGCCGGGGTTGCCTGGGCTGATTCGCGCGCGGAATCGGTCATTGGGGTGGTACTCCTTTGATACGTGTTTCTCCGCAGATTTTTCTGTGGAGTTGAGGGTAGCGGTGGTTGACTGCTTGTCACAACCCAATATTTGAACAATGTTCTACAAATAGTGTTCGGTATGTATCCTACACCCCACACCACAAAAACAAAAGGGAACCCACATGCGCACTCGGCACACCTGCACTAAAATTGATGAGGTGCTCCGCGCGCTCGCCGCTTCTCACCCGGCGAATCCCGCCTACCGAGCACTACCAGCCCAGACACCAGACCGCCCCTTTTCGGAAAGGCACCCATGATTGCTGTACAGAACCTCGAATTGCGTGCAGGCGCACGCCTGCTCATGGAAGAGGTCACCTTCCGCATCGACAAGGGCGACAAAATCGGTCTGGTCGGCCGCAACGGTGCCGGTAAGACCACTATGACTAAGGTGCTTGCCGGTCTGACCCTGCCCGCTGACGGTACGGTGACCCGCAGCGGCACTATCGGCTACCTTCCGCAGGACCCGAAGGTGGATGACATGAGTCAGCTGGCTCGTGACCGCATCCTCTCGGCGCGTGGCCTGGACGGTGTGGCGCGCAAGATGCGTCAGGCGCAGGAGGACATGGCGAGCGAGGACCCGGCGGTGCGCGCTAAGGGTATGCGCCGCTACGACCGCCTGGAGGCTGAATTTATTGCTGGCGGCGGCTACGCGGCGGAGTCGGAGGCGGCGGTCATCACCTCCAACCTGGATCTGCCGGAGCGTGTGCTCGCCCAACCGCTGTCTACTCTGTCGGGTGGTCAGCGTCGCCGCGTGGAGCTGGCGCGCATCCTTTTCTCTAATGCGGACACCATGCTGCTGGATGAGCCGACCAACCACCTGGATGCCGACTCGGTTCTGTGGCTGCGCGACTTCTTGAAGAACTTCGCGGGCGGCCTGATGGTTATCAGCCACGATGTTGAGCTTATGGAGCTGGTCGTCAACCGCGTCTTCTACCTGGACGCGAACCGCTGCGTGATTGACCAGTACAACATGGGCTGGAAGAACTACCTGACTCAGCGTGAGCAGGATGAGCACCGCCGCAAGCGTGAGCGTGCGAATGCGCAGAAGAAGGCGAATGCTCTGATGGAGCAGGCGAATAAGATGCGCGCTAAGGCGACGAAGGCTGTTGCTGCTCAGCAGATGATTAAGCGTGCTGAGAAGCTTCTGCGCGGCCTGGAGGAGGAGCGTCAGACCGATAAGGTTGCGGCGATTCGCTTCCCAGATCCGGCGCCGTGCGGTAAGACTCCGCTCTCTGCCCAGGGTCTGTCGAAGTCCTATGGCTCCCTGGAGATTTTCACGGACGTTGATTTGGCGATTGACCGCGGTTCGCGCGTGGTGGTGCTGGGCCTGAACGGTGCCGGTAAGACCACTCTGCTGCGCATGCTGGCTGGTTCCACCGAGCCTGATACGGGTGAGGTCGTGTACGGTCACGGCGCGAAGCTGGGCTATTTTGCGCAGGAACACGAAATTCTTGATGGTGACCGCACTGTCTTTGAGAACATGAAATCCGCCGCGCCGGATCTGGACGACACCCGCGTGCGTACGATTCTGGGTTCGTTCCTGTTCTCTGGCGATGACGTGGATAAGCCTGCCGGTGTGCTTTCCGGTGGCGAGAAGACCCGTTTGTCCCTGGCGACCCTGGTGGCGTCGAGCGCGAACGTACTGCTGCTCGATGAGCCGACCAACAACCTGGACCCCGCCTCGCGCGAGGAGATTCTGAATGCATTGAAGGCGTATCAGGGCGCCATTGTGATGGTCTCTCACGATGAGGGTGCGGTGGAGGCGCTGAATCCTGAGCGTGTGCTGCTTCTGCCGGATGCGGTGGAGGATTTGTGGTCGAAGGATTACCAGGATCTGATTTCGCTGGCGTAAAGGCTGGCATAAAGCAATATTCACCGACATAAAAGCATGGGGGAGGCTCCGGTGCCGTGTGGCGCCGGGGCCTCTTTGCGTGTATTGCTCGTTGTTTTATTGTCCGGGGTGTATTTTTTTGTGGCGTATTTCTATGTTCTGAAGATGCGTTGCGGAGATTTTGCCGGTATTTTTCTCGTGAATAGTGCCGAAAAATGTGACCTGACCCGTGGGTTTGTATTGTTTTCTGATCATATGTGCTGTTATTGCGCTCCCGCGCATGGGAACTGTGGGTTCTGGCACACGAAACTTGCGGCGTATTTGACGGCAAATAATGTTGCCTTGTGGGTTTTTGGATAGCAAAGAAAAGCTCTCAGGCGGTATTTCAGGGGGTCTGTGTGGGCTTTTTAAATTTTTCGTGTGTCTCTACATACATTGTGGGAAAAATGGTAGAAACCCAACATGCATGGGGCGTAGACTTATAACTGTTCCCGCCAATGCGAGGACGCAAAAGCGAAACATTAGGGCTCACTACAGATGGTGAGCTAACGCGGGGGAGAAGAGATTCCCGCCCGCTCACAAAGGAGAACTGCCAATGCACAACACTGAGTTCGAGAAGTACCCCACCTCCGGTGAAGAGAACGTTGAGGTTGACGTCTTCTGGCCCATCCAGGACGCTTAATCTCTCACCCCGATAGGTCGGGATAAGGATTAGAAAAGCGCCCCGCCGCTTCCGTAGGGAAGTGACGGGGCGCTTTGCTGTCCTCTTTGATGCTGTTCTCATCGAGAATTTAGTTATGCGTTGAGAATTTAATTATGCGGCGTGAATGCCCAGTCCGAACATTTGCAGTGGGTATTCGGTGAAGCCCATCATGGCTACCGCGTACCAGGCGATGTACCCGGTCAGTACTAGAACGAGTGCCTTCTCGCGTGCACTGCCGGCGTCACCCAGGATTGGGAGTGCCATGTAGCCGCTCTTTTTCCATAGTGGGGACGCCACCAGGGGTTTTATGACAATGGGGTAGAGGGGCAGTAGTCCGCGGGTTGTCAGTAGGTCGCCCAGAAGGTGAATGGTGGCGCCGACCGAAATAGCCCAGGGGAGTAGTGCCAGCGAATCGGTCGTGTAGGCGGCGTACCCGAGGGCGACGGCACCAATCCATCCACCCGGTGCGCCGAGCACGCGCAAGGCTAGGCCGCCCGAGAATGCGGCAAGAAGTAGTGAGGCCCAGGGGATTCCGTTGTAGCTCAGGTTGGCGCTGAAATAGGCGATCGCCCAGAAGGCTACTAGGCCCAAAATGGAGTGTGTTCCCTTGCGGTGTCCACCGCTGACCGCCCCGACAATGCGCGCTACCCAGCGTGAAATGGGTGGAATGGAGTTGGCGATACTGCCGTTATGGTGGTCAATATCCGGTAGCATGCCCGCACCGGCGCACGCCAGGGTGGTCACGATGAGGGTAGGGGTGTCGGGAACCTGCACCACTCCCGTCTCGACGAGCACTAGCCAGCCAGCTGCGGCGCTGACTGTGTGCGAATAGCCCATCATGGGGAGGTGCCTCCTTGGGTGTGATTGCTCAGCGAGTGTGTCTGCGAGTATGTTTGCCCGGTGCGTTCGGGCTGTTCGCCGAACTTATTAGAACAAATATAGCATATATCGAAATTACTTTCGATAGATGGGGTTACACCTCAAACGGAGCCACCTCTCACACGGAACCACCTCTCACATAGCGCTACCCTTCAAACGGAAGAGTCTGCTTCCAGAACTCACGCTCGCGCAGGTAATTCTCCAGCCAGCCCACGTGCTCAGAGCATGCCAACCAGATTTTGCGGCGCTCGGGGGTGTGCACCTTCGGGTTGTTCCACAGCAGCTGAAATTCTGCCGCCTGCTGACAGCCCTTGCGGGAGCACTTGGCGTACTCGGGCTGTGCATCCTGAGAGAGTGAACCGAGCAGATCCATGTTTTCTTTTCCTTACTATTACGCCTCTACGTGCGGTGTTGTTCCGTGCCCGCACAACCCCGCAGAAAAAGGGTGCGGGCTGTTCCGCTTCAGCTAGTGTACGCGCCCGATGAGGCATGTAAAAGAAGAGGAATAGAGGTTGTGTTCAAGAGCGGAGTGTAGCCTGCGGCACCATCACCCTAAAACGCGGTAAAATAAGGTTCGACTGTCCATCCGTCCACACCCCAACCGTGGAGCCGCTGCATCGGCTCCAATCGCGAGGGGTCGACTCATCAAGGAAGCTCATGAGCGAGAACACTCCCAAGACCGTGCTGGTCACCGGCGGCAACCGAGGCATCGGCTACGAAATTGCCAAGGAATTCCAGGCAGCAGGACACAACGTCTGCATCACCTACCGTAGCGGTGAAGCCCCCGAAGAATTTTTCGCCGTCAAGGCAGATGTACGCGATGCCGACAGCATTAACGAAGCCTTCAAGGAAATTGAGGCAGAATTCGGCCCCGTGGAGGTGCTGGTCGCCAACGCAGGTATCACCCGCGACATGCTGCTGATGCGCATGAAGGAATCCGACTTCACCGACGTGGTCGACACCAACCTCACCGGTTCTTTCCGCGTGGTTCAGCGCGCCATCAAGGGCATGCTGAAGCTCAAGCGCGGCCGCATCATCCTGGTTTCCTCCGTGGTGGGTCTGTACGGTTCTCCCGGTCAGGTCAACTACTCCGCATCTAAGGCGGCACTGGTCGGTATGGCACGCTCCATCACCCGTGAGCTGGGCGGCCGTAACATCACCGCTAACGTGGTGGCACCGGGCTTCATTAACACCGCAATGACCGAGGTTTTGCCCGAAGAGACCAAGAAGAACTACCTTGCGTCCATCCCGGCTGGTCGCTTCGCTGAGGCGGAAGAGGTCGCTCGCGTGATTCGCTGGCTCGCATCCGATGAGGCGAGCTACATTTCTGGCGCTGTCATCCCCGTTGATGGCGGCCTCGGCATGGGTCACTAACCCCACCCGTACGGACTGCATGAAGCGCCCGAGCGTGGGCGCACCCTTTCTAGACTTAAGGACATAAAACTATGGCACAGCTGACCGGCAAGACCATTATCATCACCGGCTCCTCCCGCGGCGTTGGCGCAGACACCGCACAGATTCTCGCCGCCGAAGGCGCGAACATTGTGGTGAACTACCGCTCCAAGGCACCGCGCGCGAACAAGATCGTCAAGGCTATTGAAGAGGCTGGCGGCAAGGCAATTGCAGTGCAGGCTGACGTGACCAACAGCGAGGACCTGCAGAACCTCGTCAACACCGCTGTGGAGACCTTCGGCTCCCTGGACTACCTGATCCTGAACGCTTCGGGCGGCATGGAAACCGGCATGGGTGAAGACTACGCAATGCGCCTGAACCGTGACGCACAGCTGAACCTGGCACGCCTGGCCGCAGAGAAGATGCCCGAAGGCGCACGCATTGTGTTCGTGACCAGCCACCAGGCGCACTTCATCCGCGAGGTTGAGACCATGGACGAGTACAAGCCCGTCGCAGAGTCCAAGCGTGCCGGTGAAGATGCACTAATCGCCGAGATTCCCGCGCTCTCCGAGAAGGGCATCTCCCTGGTCGTGGTCTCCGCTGACATGATTGAAGGCACCGTCACCGCAACCCTGCTGAACCGCCTGCACCCCGGCGCTATTGAGCAGCGCCGAGAGACCGCCGGCAAGCTCTACACCGTCAACGAGTTCGCGCAGGAAATCGCGAAGATGGTCACCGCAGACGTTGAGACCGGCCACGTTGAGCTGGTCGGCGGCGCACGCGGCTTCATCGACTAATAACCCTGTAGCTATAGGTGCCGCTGCGGATGCGCCCGCACCCCTGACAAGGTACATCTGACAAGGTACATTTGATGAGGCGCG
The DNA here is from genome assembly GCF_937976295.1 of uncultured Rothia sp. Lineage (GTDB taxonomy): Bacteria > Actinomycetota > Actinomycetes > Actinomycetales > Micrococcaceae > Rothia. The sequence continues at coordinate 9,552 of NZ_CALJRY010000226.1, forward strand.
CCGCCTTCGACGCGGCGGCACCTATAGCCCATAAGTCCACCTATAGCCTCTAAGACTTTGCGCGAGGAACCCAATGTGGGGTGCCCGCGCACTTATGCGCCAACCGCTCCGATAACCCGGCACGGGTTGCGGGGTGAGGGGCGCATCCCATCCATCTAACTCACTGGAAGAAGAACCATGAGCACCGTACTCAACCTTCAGAATGTCTCCGTGATTCGCGGCGGCCGCCCCATCCTTAACAACGTTTCGTGGACTGTGAACGAAGGTGAACGCTGGGTCGTTCTGGGCCCCAACGGCGCCGGTAAGTCCACTCTGCTTTCGATTGCGGCAGCCCGCCTGCACCCGACCAGCGGCGAGGTTGAAATCCTTGACGAGACCCTCGGCGCTGTTGACGTGTTCGACCTGCGCCCGCGCATTGGTCTGTCCTCCGGTGCTTCGGCTACCCAGATTCCCGCGAACGAGAAGGTCTCTGACGTTGTCGTGACCGCAGCGTACGCTGTGTCCGGCCGCTGGAAGGAAGAATACGACGTCATGGACGACGAGCGTGCAACCGAGCTGCTGGCTGAGTGGGGTGTTGACACCCTCGCTGACCGCACCTTCGGTTCCCTCTCCGACGGCGAGCGCAAGCGTGCACTGATTGCCCGCGCCCTCATGACCGACCCCGAGCTGCTGCTGCTGGACGAGCCCGGCGCAGGCATGGACATCTCCGGCCGTGAGGACCTGGTCGAGCGTCTGACCGCACTTGCCGCTGACCCCTACGCACCGGCTACCGTGCTCATCACCCACCACCTCGAGGAAATCCCGGCGGGCTTCACCCACGCCCTGCTGATCCGTGACGGCGGCGTGGTCGCTGCCGGCCCGATCCTGTCCACCATTACCGAGGCGAACCTCGCAGCAACCTACGACATGGACCTGGCTCTGACCGTCACCTCCGCGGGTCGTTACTCCGCGTTCAAGCGCGCATGAGCCGTGCCCCGAAGCAACTGAGCGCCGAACAGATCGCTGAGCGTGCCGAGCGTGTCTACGCCATCGAGTCGGTTACGGCTCTGGCGCAGGCACCCGAGCAGACTTTGCGCTACTACACGCAGCTGACCGATGTGAAGCTCCGTAGCGCCATGGAACCGCAGTGGGGTATTTACATTGCGGAGTCCTCGAAGGTGATTCGTCGTGCGCTCGCTGCCGGCCATCAGCCCGTTTCTTTCCTGATGAGTGAAAAATGGGCTGATGATTTGGCGGATGTTTTGCGCGCGCACCCTGACACTCCCGCGTATGTGGGTAGTGAAGAGCAGCTGGAGCAGGTGACCGGTTTTCATCTGCATCGTGGCGCGTTGGCGGCGATGGCTCGTCCGGCGCCGCAGCCTCTGGAGCGGTTGCTGCAGGGTGCGTCTCGCGTGGCGATTTTGGAAGATATTGTGGACCACACGAATGTGGGAGCTATTTTCCGTTCGGCTGCCGCGCTGAACGTGGATGCTGTGCTGGTGACTCCGCGGTGCGCTGATCCGCTGTATCGCCGCTCGATTCGCGTGTCGATGGGTACCGTTTTTCAGGTGCCGTGGGCTCGCTTGGAGTCGTGGCCTGCCAACTTGCAGACCCTGCACGAGCTGGGCTTTAAGAGCGCGGCGTTGGCTCTGGAGGAGGACTCGCTGACCCTGGAGGAGCTGTCTGCTCGCCGGGATGAGAAGCTTGCGCTGATTCTGGGCACGGAGGGGCACGGCCTGTCGCTCCGCACCTTGGCGGCGTGTGACGATACGGTGATGATTCCGATGTCGCACGGTGTGGATTCTTTGAATGTTGCGGCGGCGAGCGCCGTGGCGTTCTGGGAGACCCGCCCGCGTTCATAACCCGAGTCCTAATCTGGTTATTAACCCGCGTGAGTGCCTTCTTCGGGTGCCCACGCGGTGTGTAGGTTGGTGTCTGTGAGGGAATGTACTGGGATTTAATCCGTGAAGGTGGTACCCTTAATGGGTTGTGCGCGCCCTATGCGGGCACAATGGTGATGCGCTCTGAGATTTTCTCGATAGCTGCACATCGAAAAACCTACTCCATCTATATAAGGGCTACTGGCAAAATCCAGTAGCAGAAGAAGGTAATCAATGAAGGCAGAAATCCACCCGGACTACAACCTGGTTCTGTTCCGCGACCTCGCATCCGGCAAGGTCTTCCTGACCCGTTCCACCATGACCTCGGACAAGACCGAGAAGTGGGAAGACGGCAACGAGTACCCGATTGTCGAGGTTGAAATCTCGTCCGAGTCGCACCCGTTCTACACCGGTAAGCAGCGCATCATGGACTCCGCAGGTCGCGTCGAGCGCTTCAACGCACGCTTCGCAAACTTCGGCAAGAAGTAAATCTTCTGTCCCAGTTTTGCTTTTTAGCGAAATCAATGCCCCGTTTTCCTTGGTTTTCAAGGAGGCGGGGCATTGTGCGTTTTATGGTGAGAGCTGCAATATTCGCCCAAACGTGAGGAAAGTTGTAATGTAAAACCTTTCGTTCGCCGGTGCGTAGACCGGCTGACGGCGTTACAATGAGTAAGTATTTTGCGAGCTGTGCATTTTCTGTGCCCTCCAGCACCGCCCCGTATCGGCGGGTATTCTCCGGCTCTCTGTATTCTAGAGACTTCGCTGGATGCGCTGCGCGCCTCGCGTATCACCACCTCAAACAAAGGACAACTTAATGAGCGACGCTCACTCTGAACCGTCGCAGAAGAAGAAATGGGTCAAGCGTATTCTGCTGATCCTGCTGATTCTTCTGCTGGTTATTACCCTCGGTATTGGTTTCTTCATTTGGCGTGCTGGCCACACCTGGGATAGCAAGACCGAGAAGTTTGACTCCATCACTAATGTGGATGAAGACCTCAGCAAAATTAAGGAGCAGCTTGGCGAGGCTAAGCAGCTGAACGTGACGGAGCTGAAGGCTCCGACCGTCACCAACTCGGATACCGGCAAGAACGGCGCTAACGCGAACGGCGCGAATGGCTCCGCAGATGGTGGCTCCGATGCTGCTGCGGCTCTTGCAGCGAACGCAAGCGAGCACGATAAGGACGGCGACGGCATCCTGGATGACGGTTACAGCTACGATGTCGTACAGGGTCCGGGTAAGAACATCCTGCTGCTCGGTAGCGACACCCGTTCCGGTTCTGAAGCAGCTCAGGTGAGCGGCTCCCGTGCAGACACCATCATGCTTGCTCACATCCCTGCTGATGGTAAGGGCGTTTACCTGGTTTCGATTATGCGTGATACCTGGGTGAACATCCCCGGTTACGGTGCGGCAAAGATTAACGCGGCACTGAACTACGGCGGTATTTCTCTGCAGGTGGCAACCGTTGAGAACCTACTGGGTATCAAGATTGATCACGTGGCTGAGATTGAGTTTGAGGGCTTCAAGGCTCTGGTAAACTCGGTCGGCGGTGTCGACGTTCAGGTTCCCTTCAACTTCGATATCAACATTTGGTCCTTCAAGCAGGGCGTGCAGCACATGGACGGCGGTGCGGCACTTGCCTTCGTGCGTGCTCGTTACCAGTTCGCTGATGGTGACTACCAGCGTGTTCGTAACCAGCGTGCGTTCCTGCGCGGTCTGTACAACACGATGAAGTCTAAGGGTGCTCTGGATAGTGTGGGCTCTTTCCAGTCTGCTGTTGAGTCTATTGCTGGTTATATGCGTGTGGACTCCGGTCTGAACGCGGCACAGATTGCCCAGATTGCGGCTCCGGTGCTGACCAGCGGTGACACCACGATGCGCATGACCACCCTGCCGAACGCTGGTCCGGGTTGGTCCTATGACGGTCAGTCAATCGTTCTGGTTAACCAGGCTGCGAATGCCCAGCTGTCTTATGCTTTGCAGCATGACACGATGGATCAGTTCATGGCTACTTACGGTCAGGACTAAGGTTTGACTCCTTGCGGGGGTGAAAGCTGATGAGGCTTTTGCCCCCGCTGTGTTTAACCGTTCCTGGAGAAACTGGGTGTGTGAAAGGGCGGCTACCTCACCGTGATGGTGGGGTAGCCGCCCTTTCGTATCTTTACGCTCTGTCGTGGAGAAGCTTAGGCCTTCAAATCGGTTTCTTCTGCGTCCTCAGCGGTTTCCTCTTCTTCGTATTCTTCCTCGTACTCGTCGTAGTCCTCGTAATCTTCGTAGTAGGGCTGACGACCAAAGTAGAAGGCGACTGCCGCAACAGCGCCACCCAGAATAGCGATGAGGATACCGAGCATCGGGGTCCACAGCATCGAGATCAGGCCAGCGACCAGAACGGCGAGGCCTGCACCCTTGACCAGGTTCAGCAGACGGTCACGTTCGTTCGGTTCGTAGTATTCCTCTTCCTCAATGCTGTACTCGATGACGGACTTCTCAGCGGCGGGTTCGCTGCGGGTCGGCTCAGGGGAGGAGCCACCGGTCAGGGAGCTCATGAAACCGCGACGCTTCTTCGGAGCCTGCTGTGCGGCGGACTCCAGGTAGTGACGCTCACCTTCGGTGGGTACGAATGCGGCGGGCACCTCGTATTCTTCGCCAGCGGGTAGCAGAGCCGGAACATTGTTGGGCAGGGTCTCGTACCATTCCTGCGGAATGTCGGCGGGGCGTGCCGCCTGAACGGTCAGCGACAGCTCGAGGGTGTTACCGCGAATAGTGCCCCACGCGCTGGTGAGGCGGTCGTTCTCAAAAGCGTAACGAATGACGGGCGTAAGCTGCTCAGACATCTGGGTGCTCAGGCGGCCCACGAGCTTGCGGTCGTGACGTACCTCCACGCTGTCAACGAAGCGGCCGTCGGAGGTCTTCAGCTGGTTCGCCTCCAGGGTCAGGATCACGCGGCCTTCACCGCTGGGCGGCAGGATAGTGTGCAGGTATTCGGAGTGTTCCTTCTCGTCGAGCACCTTCATCGACGGACCCTGGGGGAGTAGGGTCGCGCGGGTCGGTGCGTCGTTGAGAGGGAAGAGAGAACCGGGTGCGGACAGGGAGAGCACACCGGTGCTCTTCACGTGCATACCTCCGCCTTCAGCGCGTACGGCGACAGCGGAGAGCTGCAGGTGCGCGATGGGTTCGTAGCCGGAGGCGACCACGCGGGTAATGGGATCCCAGTACGCGGCGGAGTCCTCCACGCTCATGCGGCCTACCTTGAACTCGTCAATGTAGACGGCAATGCTATTGGGCTCGTAGGGGTTATCCGGTTCGGGAACGAGGCGCGCTTCACCGTACCAGATCCGTTCACGGTCGATGTGCAGTTCCTCGAAAATTTGGAGAGTTTCTGCTTCGTAGTAATCATCGGTGACAATGTCAACGCTACCGCGGTCACCGAGCGCGTAATCGACCACTGAAAACTCCTTCTGATATGTCTAAGCGAGCGGATACCTAGTCTATTCTCTCATGCTTTCAGCACGGACAGCTCACAAAAAGGGGTGACATTTATCTGTCTTTTAGCACCGGGTGCATATAGTTTTGTGTTTGGGGGAATCAGCCCCGGTAACGCCGACTCACATCAACGCACTAAAGAGCCGCGAACCCTCCGCCTAGAGCCTCACGAAACAAAAATTTCGGCTGAGAAAACCGCGAAAAAGACCGCCGCCCGACACCACCCGGTTCACAACCGGGTGAGCGCCAAGCGGCGGTCTACAACGATTAGCTTGAGAGCCTCACAGAGCGGTCATAGCACCCCGCTTCGGCTACTCAAACCATGCAGCTTAGCCCTGCAGGGAGGCGTTGAACTTCTGCGCCACAATCGAACGGTGGCCGTGATCCTGAGCCTCCAGCACCAGACGACGCAGAGCCGAAGGAGCCTCGGGGTTCGCCTCCAGCCAACGCTGAGCCAGCGCAACGGAGGGGTTACCCTCAACACCCAGACCCTCGGTGGAGCCGGTGTTGTACAGAGCCTTCGGGTACAGACCACGCACAATGCGGGTCGCCATACCAATCGAACGGGACGCCCAAACGGGCAGCAGAGCCTCAAAGTAGGAGTCGTAGTAGGACTCACGCAGCTCAACCGGACCGCGAGCAAAACCGTTAATGGTCGAAGCCAGAGCGTCGTTCGACAGCGACTCGTCTTCCATGATGGTCTTGTACGCGGCAGCCTTACGCTCAGCAGAGGGCAGAGCAGCAATCGCGTACGCGTAACCGTTCGAAGAAATCGAGGAGGGGCTGTACTTAGCCGCACGGTCCAGATCCTCAACGGTCACCAGGTCACGGCTTGCGAGCGCACCCAGTGCACTCCAACCCAGGTTCTGGTCGTAAGGAATGCCGGTTGCGTCAGCAATATCGCCGGTGGTGTCTTCGAAAGCACCGCGGGCAATATCGCGGCAGAGCTCTTCACCCTTGGTCGCGTTGGTGGAGACCGAAATCAGGGCGCGAAGCAGAATCAGCTGCTCGTCGGAGCCGGGCTTAGCCTGCGCCAGTGCGGCTGCGAATGCGTCGTAGAGAGCGTCGTAGAGGCGCTCGCGGCCGGTGGGTGCGGAGAAGGTTGCGATAGCGACCTGTGCGTTGTTGACCATGGTGCCCAGCAGGGATGCGCTCGGTTCCTTGGAGACGTTGCGTACGACTGCGTCGACGTAGGTGGTGACGGGCAGGCGTGCATCGCGCACGTTCTCCCAGAGGGAGCCCCAGATGAGGCCGCGGGAGAGCGCGGATTCGAGGGTGGAGACACCTTCGATAGCTGCCTGCAGGCCGTCTTCGTCGGTCAGGGCAACCTTGGCGTAGGTGTGGTCTTCTGCGTTGAGCATGAGCAGGTCAGCTTCGCCAACGAGCTTCTTCTGCTCATCGGTGAGCTCCACACGGTGCTCGGAGACGGGCTCTGCCGGGTACTCGAGGGAGAGCACGCCGGTGGAGGTGAGCTTGCCGTCGGTCAGCGCGAAGGTTTCCAGCTTTGCCACGTGGGGGCGGCCCAGGCCTGCGGGCTGCTGTGCGGGCAGTTCCTGGGTGAGGATCAGGTCGGTGAGCTGGCCGTCTTCGCCGTAGACGCGCTTGGTGCCCAGTGCGGACACGCCGGAGGTCTGCAGCCATGCGTTAGCCCATGCCTGCATGTCGCGGCCGGACACCTCGTTGAGTACCTGCAGGAAGTCGTTCAGGGAGGTGTTGCCCCACTCGAAGCGCTTGAAGTACACGCGTGCTGCTTCGATGAAGGTGTCGAAGCCGACGTAGGCGACCAGCTGCTTGAGCACGGATGCGCCCTTTGCGTAGGTGATGCCGTCGAAGTTCTGCGATGCTGCTTCCAGGTGGGGGATGTCAGCGACGATGGGGTGGGTGGTGGGCAGCTGGTCCTGCATGTAGGCCCAGGCCTTGCGGTTGTTCGCGAAGGTGACCCATGCGTCGTTGAAGTTGTTGGCCTCCTTAGCGCCGAGGGTGCCCATGAAGTCTGCGAAGGATTCCTTGAGCCACAGGTCGTCCCACCACTTCATGGTGACGAGGTCGCCGAACCACATGTGCGCCATTTCGTGGCAGATGGTGTTGGTGCGGCCTTCGAGGTCGTCCTCGGTTGCGCCGGAGACGAAGATGTAGTCTTCGGTGAAGGTGACCAGGCCGGGGTTCTCCATTGCGCCGATGTTGTATTCGGGTACGAATGCCTGCTCGTACTTGGGGTACGGGTAGGGGTAGTCGAAGAGGTCCTGGAAGAAGTCCAGGCCGTTTTTGGTGACCATGAAGATGTGGTCGTAGTCAAAGTGCGGCTTGAGGGACTGGCGGCAGTATGCGACCAGGGGGATGTCGCCGCTGTTGACCTTGCTCTTGGGCTTGTAGGTGGTGGTTGCGGTGAAGTATTCGCCGGCAACGATTGCGGTGATGTAGGTGGAGATCTTTGCGGTGGGGGAGAAGACTCGCTTGGTGATGGAGTCGTCGGCGGGGTCTACGGCCTGGCTTTCGAGTACGCCGTTGGAGCTGACAACCCAGTCCTTGGGTGCGGTGATGCGGAAGTTGAAGACTGCCTTCAGGTCGGGCTGCTCGAAGTTCGGGAAGACTCGGCGGCAGTCGGAGGGCTCGTACTGGGTGTACAGGTAGACGCGACCGTCGGAGGGGTCGAAGTAGCGGTGCAGACCTTCGCCGGAGCGGGAGTAGTAGGAGCGGCCGTGGATGGTGAGCACGTTTTCTGCCTTCAGGTTGGGCAGGGTGATGCGTGCGCCGTCGACGACATCAGCCAGGGTCAGTTCGGTGCCGTTGAGCTTAACGGAGTCGACGCTGTGGTGGATGTAGTCGATGAAGGTTTCTGCACCGGGGGTGTTGCAGGAGAATCGGACGGTGGTGACGGTGGGGTAGGACTCGAATTCGGGGTCCTTGGCGTTAGTCAGGTCGACATGCACGTCGTAGGTGTCGACACTGATGAGAGCCGAACGTTCTGCGGCTTCTTCGCGGGAGAGGTTCTCATTATTCATGCTTTTTATTCTAGTCGTTGCGACCGAAAATCTGGCAGTTGACCAGGGTGTGCCGGTCATATTACTCAAGGTGCGAGAGGCTGCGGCGTGATTGAGAGCAAACAATACATGGGATGTGACGCAGAACATGCTCATTTGATTTGCGGAGTATTCAGAAAGCCCGTATAGTATTACGTGTTGCTTCGAACGGCACCGAAAGGAAAACGTTCGAAAGTCACCTGCGCGGGTGGCGGAATAGGCAGACGCGCTAGCTTGAGGTGCTAGTCCTC
>NZ_CALJRY010000227.1 GCF_937976295.1 uncultured Rothia sp.
CGTGGTTTTATTCCACGAGGCGGGCGCCTTTTAGGTGTAGAAGCTATACGCTTCTAGACTGAAGCTTTTAGGAAGCAGAAGCCGATGCCGTGGCGCTAGAAGTAGCAACCGGATTCACTGTAAGCTTCCAGTCGCCATTCTCATAAACTCCACGAATGATGACATCTCCAGTAATTTTGCGGTAGTCCTTGGGAGACTCCATCACTTTCCCCTTGTATACAGCAAACTCACCATTCTCCAAAACCATCTTTACATTCCAGATATAGCTATCACCATCGCGGGTCGGTTGAGGCGTATTCATAACGGCAGTAACAGTTTGTTCTTGGCGCCAGACCTCCCCCTTTTGCAAAGCATCATCGAAGCTACCAGGCGTGGGCTCAAGGGTGGTCTTCATTTCTGAAATATCAATACCGCTTTCACGCAAAGGTTCGGTCTTTCCGGTACGTGCATAATATTCAGAGGCCGCTACATAGAACGCAATGGACTGATAGAAGCCCTCCACGCTGTTCTCGTTAGCAACAGCAGGCTTCACAGGTACAGGAACATTCTTGGGCGGCTCGGTACGGGTACCTTCCTTATAACCTGCAGGCTTGGAAGTGTAGCCCTCCAGGACTGCAACGCCGGAGTAGTCGCTACGAACGCTCTTAGTAGCAGAGGCACTAGCTGATGCATTACCACTTTCAACACTGACGGGTTGGGGCTGCGCGCCACATGCCGCCAGGAGGGTCGCGCCGCCGGCGGCGACAACCATGCCGAGGGCGGATCGGCGGGTTACGTTCTTCATTGATTCTCTCTATCTACGGTGGTGGTGGCGCCCGCCTCGTGGTTTCTAGCCACGCGGCGGGCGCCTTTTAGTTGTAGAAGCTATGCGCTTCTAGGCTGAAGCTTTAGCCGAAGCAGAAGCCGATGCAGAAGCCTCAGATTCAGACTTCATGCCAGTCAGCTTCCACGCACCGTTCTCGTAAACACCGCGCAGGGTACGCTCGACGACGTTCTCACGACCGCTTTCAGGAACCTCCAGAACCTTATCCTTGGATGCCATGAATTCACCACGGGTCACGGTGAAGCGGGTATTCCAGGTGTACGCCTTACCGTCACGGGTGGGCTGTGCGGTAAGCATGGTGATGGTGACAGTCGGGTCGTGCATCCAAACTTCGCCCTTGACCAGCTTTTCGCCAATGGTGCCATCTTCCGGCTCGAGCATTGACTTGATTTCGCTCTTGTCCATAGCGCTTTCACGCAGCGGCTCGGTCTTACCGGTGCGCATGTAGTATTCCATGGCTGCGCCGAAGAACGCGATGGACTGGTACAGGCCCTCCACGCTGTTCTCGTTAGCGACGGCGGGCTTGACCGGCACGGGGGCGTTCTTGGACGGCTCGGTGCGGGTTGCCAGCTGGTAGTCAGCGGGCTTGGAGGTGTAGCCGTCCAGGACTGCAGCACCGGAGTAATCGGCGCGTGCGTTGTTAACTTCGGCGTCCGAGGTGGAAGCAGATGCGCTACCGGATGCAGATGCAGAGCCGCTGGTCGCCTGGGACTGCGAACCGCACGCTGCCAGGAGGGTTGCGCCACCGGCAGCAACAAACAGGCCGAGTGCGGATCGGCGGGTTACGTTCTTCATTTTTCTCTCTATCTGTGGTGTGTTTTCCGCACCGTGGTGCGGGTGATGCCTGGGGCATCTAACGGGAAGACGGCACCACACGAATGTAGTGCCGTCTTACAGTATATGGTTTTACGACTGTATTTCTTTAGC
>NZ_CALJRY010000228.1 GCF_937976295.1 uncultured Rothia sp.
GTCGTAACAAGGTAGCCGTACCGGAAGGTGCGGCTGGAACACCTCCTTTCTGGAGAGGATGCTTATTAGTTGATTTAGTTGATAAGTATTTAAGTATACAAGTCAAGAAGTTAACGGTAATCAAGAAAATAAAAGAACCTTTGGTTCGTTTTTCTTCTTGTACTCACTGCACTCTGTTTTAAGAATAAGAGAAAGGAAGTCTGGCATGAGAAGCCGCAGTGCTTTCTTCCAACTCAGTCCTATAGCTCAGTTGGTTAGAGCGCCACACTGATAATGTGGAGGTCGGCAGTTCAAGTCTGCCTGGGACTACACTTCTTTTATGTTCTTTTCGGGGGATTAGCTCAGCTGGCTAGAGCACCTGCTTTGCAAGCAGGGGGTCAACGGTTCGAATCCGTTATTCTCCACTTTTCGATGCACCTTATGCTTCATGCGTTTTGCTGCATTGACACCGTTCTTTGACTTATTGACACAAGCAAGACTGTAAAGTAAGACATTTCATTCCGCTTTTTTGTGGAGTGGTTATAGATTTCAAGATACAGCTGAAAGTATGAGCAACCCTGTGGTGCGCATTTCATATATGTACCACTTGGCGAATAGAAAGTAACTAAGGGCGTATGGCGGATGCCTAGGCTCACGGAGGCGATGAAGGACGTGATAAGCTGCGATAAGCTCCGGGTAGGTGCAAATGACCTTTGATCCGGTGATTTCCGAATGGGACAACCCAGCACTCTGAAGGAGTGCTATCCTGATTTTCGTTCAGGAGGCTAACGCAGGGAACTGAAACATCTTAGTACCTGCAGGAAAAGAAAATAACTTAATGATTCCCCCAGTAGTGGCGAGCGAACGGGGAACAGCCCAAACCCACGACGTGGCAATGCGCCGTGGGGGTTGTAGGACCACGTTGTCGTACTCTGATTGTGAGGAGAACGTTCTGGAAAGAACGACCGTAGCGGGTGACAGTCCCGTATCCGAAGCATGACGAGGCGTAGTGTCATCCTGAGTAGCGCGGAGCACGAGTAATTCTGCGTGAATCTGCCGGGCCCATCCGGTAAGGCTAAATACTCCCGTGAGACCGATAGTGAAGTTAGTACCGTGAGGGAAAGGTGAAAAGCACTCCTATTAGGAGAGTGAAATAGTTCCTGAAACCATACGCCTACAAGCGGTCGGAGCATATTTTGTATGTGACGGCGTGCCTTTTGCATAATGAACCTACGAGTTACCATGCCCAGCGAGGTTAAGGGGCTCAGCCCCGTATCCGCAGTGAAAGCGAGCCTGAACAGGGCGTTCAGTTGGGTGGGGTAGACGCGAAACCAAGTGATCTACACTTGACCAGGTTGAAGTTCCGGTAACACGGAATGGAGGACCGCACGGATAAGCGTTGAAAAGCTTCCCGATGAGTTGAGTGTAGGAGTGAAAGGCCAATCAAACTTGGAGATAGCTCGTACTCCCCGAAAG
>NZ_CALJRY010000229.1 GCF_937976295.1 uncultured Rothia sp.
TGGATAGATATCTATCCAACCCCACCTGTATTTGGTTCCCTGTATTTGGTGTTCTAAACCCCCTGCTGTGCCGCAATCAGCGCCTCAAAATGCGCCGCCATGCGCTCGGCGTCCGGTTCCAATCCGGTAAAGAGGCGGAACGCATCCACCGCCTGACCCACCGCCATGTAGCCGCCCGTCAGCACCTCGCACCCGGCGGCACGCGCCGCGCGCACTAGCTGCGTCTGTTGCGGCAGGTAGATGACATCCGCAACCCACAGGCCCTCACGCAACACCCCGGCACTCAGCGCCGACTCACTCAACGGCATACCCGGATGCACGTGCATACCCACCGGGGTTGCATTCACCAAACCCTGAGCCTCCAGCAGAGCCTCAATGAGGCGCTCATCGTCACTCAGCACCTCGATTCGGGTCTGCGGGAAGAGCCCACCCAGCTGCTCCGCAAGCCCCTGAGCCTTCGCCGCGTCACGCTCGAAGAGACTCAGGCGGCGCACCCCCATGCGGCACAGTGCGTACGCCGTGGCGCTACCGGCACCACCGGCACCCAACTGCACCACGTGCTCCAGGCGCGCCGAATCCTCCGCCACCTGCGGCAGACCGCGCTTCAGACCCGCAATGAACCCCGAGTAGTCCGTGTTGTCGCCGTAGAAGCTACCGTCCTCGCGAATCACCACGCAATTGACCGCGCCCAGGGCGCGTGCCGCATCCGAAAGCTCGTGCAGGTGCTCCATGACCGACTGCTTGCACGGGTGCGTGATGTTGAAAGCGTTAAAGCCGAGCAGTGCTGCCGCATCCAGCAGTGCCGGGGCGGAGGCGCCGTCCAGGTTCAGGGCGTCCAGGTCTACGGGGCGGTACAGGTAGCGCACCCCGTGCGCGTCCGCCTCCGCCTCATGCATGGGAGGGGTCAGTGAGGAGGTGATGCCGTCGCCAATGAGGCCCACCAGGAAGGATTCAGTACGCAAACTCATAGTTTCACTGTACGTGTCCGCCTCGTAAGATGCACCTACTTTCTTGAACCCGTACCAAATGCGCGCTGGATTTGGGAAGAAGATAAAAATAATTTCTACCTACACAAGAGCGATTATGTCTGACAGAAACACCTCGAAGGTATAAGCTTGGTATAAGTGCTCGCGCGCCACGGCGCGCACATGAGACCACACAGACACCGTCACAGTGAAGTGATACCGATATTCGGAGGATAGATTGTCAATGACTGACAAAGCTATGGCACACTTCGCTGGCGCCGATGCATGGGTCGAGCAGTATTTCCTGAACAGCCCCGAAGATGAGCGTGAAGAGTTCACCCCGGCAGAGTTAGAGGATTTGGCTCGCACCCACCGTGCGCTGGCTCAAATCCGCCTGCCCAAGACCCCTGTCGTTGCCGCACGCAACGACGAGTACAACACCACCCTGTACGTCGCGACCGACGACATGCCACACATTGTCAGCTCCCTGACTGCATGCCTTGCCGCGCACTTTGGTGGGTTCGTCACCATTCTTCACCCCACATTCCTTGTAGAACGCGGCCCGGATGGTTCCCTTCTGAGCCTGCGCGGCACCGGTATGCGCGGCAACCTCGCCAGCGGTGATACCGCCACTCTTGGCGTGCCCTCCCTAAAGCTCAGCGAGAACGCTCCCGCGGGCACCACGGTCGCTATTGAGTCCTGGATTGCGGTTCGCCTGACCCGCTACCTTACCGAGGAAGATCAGCGCCGCTGCGAGAAGGAAGTTGAGCGCGTCCTCGCTGACGTTCGCGCCTGCCACACCGACCTGGATGCCATGGTCACCCGCGTTTTCGACCTGGCGCAGTCCATGTATGATCTGCGCGGCGCCACCCTGGGGCACGGCGAGGAATCCTACGCCGCTAACCCGCGCGGTGTGGAGCCTGCCTCCCGTGTGGAGGTGGCACAGGACTTCCTGCGCTGGCTGACCCGCGGCAACTTCGTGTTCATGGGCGTAAAGGAGCGCGTGCTGGACGGCACCTCCGGCGCTATCTCCCTGGTGGACCGCCCCGGTTCGGCGCTCGGTATTCTGCGCACCACGGAGGGCAAGAGCCGCATCCCCCTTTCGGGTGAGACTCTGGAACGCGCCCTGTTCCCGCGCCCCCTGTACATCACGAAGGCGAACTCCCGCTCCACGGTCGCACGGAACGACTACCTGGACTACATTGGTGTGCGCCGCTTCGACCTGAACGGCCGCGTGATTGGTGAGTACGTCATTCTGGGTCTGTTCACTCGCCAGTCGTACGCGCTGCCCGCTATTGAGACTCCGCTGGTGCGTGAGCGTATCGCGATGGTGCGCCGCCGCCTCGGCTACCACCCCGGTTCTTACTCTGACAAGGCGCTTCTGGGTGCCTTGGAGGATTACCCCCGCCTGGAACTGCTGCACGCTTCCGCTAATGATTTGACCGAAACTTTCGGCGGCATCATGGGCCTGGAGGAGCGCCGCAAGACCCGCCTGTTCCTGCGCGCCGACCAGTTCAACCGGTTTATTTCCGCCGTGGTGTACCTGCCTCGGGACCGCTACAACACGAACGTGTGTGCGCGCATCCAGCGGGTGTTCCGACAGGAATTTGATCTTAGTGCCATCGACCATGAGGTGTACCTGTCCTCCTCATCGTTGGCGCGTCTATTCTTCCGCATTCGGCTCACCAACCCCAATGATGTGCCGAAGACGGATCATCAAGCTCTCGAAAAGCGACTGCAAGAAGCCGCCCGCTCCTGGGTGGAAGCAACCGCAGCTGCTATTGAGGCATGGAAACCCGGAGCGGCAGGCCGCCGACTCGCATCAGCCTGGGCAGATGCGACGAGCGCAGCCTACCGAGCCGATTACACAGTAGAACAAGCAATCGAGGATATCGTGATTCTTGAATCTCTCTCGGGCCAGAAGCCCGCCGCAATCAAGGTTGAAGCCGGCGAAGCCAACACCACCCGACTGAAGACCTACCTGTCCGCACCTCACACCCTCACCGAGCTTCTGCCGGTTATGCAGAATATGGGCCTGGTCGTTGTTGATCAGAAGCCCTACGAGTTCAAGCCTGAGGACGGCGAAGACTACGGCTACCTCTACGACTTTGGGGTCCAGTTCCCCGAGGGCGTGGACGCAAACGCTGTGGCTTCCCTGTACGAGGATGCCCTGAACGCCTACCTGCTCGGTGAGCGCGAGTCCGATACCCTGGACCGCCTGATCCTGGCTGAGGGCCTGACCTGGCAGGAAGTACGTCTGTTCCGTGCTCTGAACCACTACCTGATTCAGCTGGGCCTGGGCTACACTCCGTCCTTCATGTCGAACACCCTGCTCGCTAACCCGGCCATCACCAAGCACCTGGTCGAGTTCTTCGCGGTCAGCTTCGACCCGAACAACGGTCTCAACGATGAGCAGCGCAACGCACGCCGTGAGGAAATCGAAGCAGCCCTGGTTGAGGAACTGAACCAGATCCCCACCCTGGACGCTGACCGCTACCTGCGCTCCCTCGGCAAGGTGATTCGCGCTATCCTGCGCACCAACGCATACCTGGCTGACCGCCCGGCACTCGCATTCAAGGTGGCACCGCAGGAGATCGACTTCGCACCCCTGCCCCGCCCCAAGTTCGAGATTTTCGTCTACTCCCCGCGCGTTGAGGGTGTTCACCTGCGCTTCGGTAGCGTCGCACGTGGTG
>NZ_CALJRY010000230.1 GCF_937976295.1 uncultured Rothia sp.
TTGCACCCACCATGACGTAGGGCTGTTCCAGGTGCTCCGAGGGCTTGAAGTTCGCGCGGTAGGTGTCTACCGCCTCCTGCAGCATGGCGGGCGCAAAATGCGAAGCGAACGCGTAGGGCAGACCCAGCTGTGCGGCAAGCTGCGCACCGAACAGGGAAGAACCCAGAACGTACAGGGGCACCTTCGAGCCCTGACCGGGAATGGCGTGCACGCGGTGCATGGGGGAGGGCTCGCCCAGGAAGCGCTGCAGCTGCTGCACCTCGGCGGGGAAGCTCATGGCGGCAGAATCGTCGCGGCGCAGAGCGGCGGCGGTCATCGGGTCGGTGCCGGGCGCACGGCCCACACCCAGGTCAATGCGGCCGGGGTGGAATGCGTTGAGGGTGCCGAACTGCTCCGCCACCACGTAGGGTGCGTGGTTGGGGAGCATAATGCCGCCCGAACCCACGCGAATACGCTCAGTTGCGGCGGCGATCTCCGCCATGACCACGACGGTCGCCGAGGACAGCAGGGAGCCGGCATTGTGGTGCTCGGCGACCCAGAAACGCTCGTAGCCGTAGGATTCAGCCGCGCGGGCGGCATCGATGGTGTTGAGCATGGTCTGGTGCTGACGCTGATCGGGGCGGTGCGGCATCAGGTCAAGCACCGAAATTTTTACGTTGGAAGACATAACTTTTCCTTCTGAAATAGATTGCGGGTACCCGTCCAGCCTACGCCTGCTTGGGCTGGACGGGTAGGGGCCTTCGCTAGCAGGTAAAAATGCGACGAAATACTGCACGCCTGCACGCTGGTTGCCTGCACGCTGGTTGCCTGCACGCCGGTTACCTGTACAGTGGTCTGTCCACTCTGTGCGTTTGAGCTGAACACTGTGCACAAGAACGGTAGACTGAAATCATGAGCATTAACCCTGAGATTGTGGGCAGGGTCTACCCGTCCGAGAACACCTACGTTGTCGGTCGTGAAAAGATCCGCGAATTTGCCCGAGCAGTTCACGCAGAAAACCCCCTCCACCACGACGTTGAGGCAGCCCGCGCGGCAGGGTACGCAGATGTGATTGCCCCGCCGACCTTCGCCATTATCCTGGCGCAGGCAGCTGACGCGGCACTCATCAACGACGATTCCGCCGGTATTGATTTCTCCCGCGTGGTGCACGCCGACCAGCGCTTCACCCACCACCGCCCCATCGTTGCCGGTGATGAGCTGCGCACCGAAGTTCACGTGGACTCCGTGCGCGTTATGGGTGCCGGCGCAATGCTGACTACCCGTGAAGAAATCGTTGATGCGCAGGGCGAGCCGGTCACCACCTGCATTTCTTCCCTGCTGGTTCGTGCTGAGGAGGAGAACTAATGGTGCGTTTTGAAGATCTTGAAAAGGGCCAGGACATCGGTTCGCGTACCGTGGAGCTCTCCCGCGCTTCGCTGGTGCGTTACGCTGGCGCATCCGGTGACTTCAACCCGATTCACTGGAACGAGCGTTTTGCTCAGTCGGTGGGCCTGTCCGGCGTGATCGCTCACGGTATGCTGACCATGGGCACCGCCGTGCAGCTTGTGAGCGACTGGGTGGGTGACCCCGGCGCGATTGTGGACTACCAGACTCGATTCACCAAGCCCGTTCCCGTGGCGGATGCACCCGGCGGCGAAAACCCCGACACCCCCACGAACGCCCTGACCATCAGCGGTAAGGTGGGTGCCCTGAATGAGGAGGAACGCACCGCCCGCATTGACCTGACCGTCACCGCTCGTGATGAGGAAGGCAAGGAGCAGAAGGTTCTGATGAAGAGCCAGGCTGTGGTTCGTTTCTCGGTATAGATTTTCTGTGCGTGTAGATAATGTGTGAAAGCCCTGGCGCTACCCGATGCGGTGGTGCCGGGGCTTTTGCACGCCCGGCTGTGCGCTCGGCTGCGTGTGTGGCAGTGCGCTTGCCGGCGGGGTGGTGGCGCTTCTTTTGGCGGGAGGTGCGCCGGAAAATGAAGGCAAAATCACCATAAGGTTTTCGTGACTTTAACACGTGGCGGGTGTTAACCCCGCACAACGACCGGTATTCTTAACCTATGACTGAAAAGCTGTTGAGCGAACTGACCACCGCCCAGGTAGGCGGCCCCGCTAAGACCTACGTCCGCGCCACCTCCGAAGCAGAAATTATCGAAGCAGTCTCCGCTGCAGACGCCGCAGGTGAACCCGTCCTCATCGTGGGTGGCGGCTCCAACCTGCTGGTTTCCGACGAAGGCTTCAACGGAACCGTCGTACACATCGCCTCCGAAGGCGTAGAGGTTCTGCCCATCCCCGCATGCGGCGGCGCGAACGTGCGCGTGCAGGCAGGCACCATCTGGGACGACTTCGTGAAGCTCAGCATCGAGAACGAGTGGGTCGGCCCCGCGGCTCTCTCCGGCATTCCCGGCACCGTGGGTGCAACCCCCGTGCAGAACGTCGGCGCATACGGTGTCGAGGTGGGCGAGTTCATCGCCTCCGTACGTACCTGGGACCGCGAAAAGAACACGCTGAAGACCTTCGCGAGCGCAGACCTGCGCTTCGGCTACCGCGACTCGGTACTCAAGCGCGCAACCGTCAACGGCTCGCCCCGCTACGTGGTGCTGACCGTTGATTTCCAGTTCACCCTCGGTAGCCTGTCCTCCCCGATTCGTTACGCTGAGCTGGCGAAGAGCCTGGGTGTTGAGCCCGGTCAGCGCGCCGAATCTGCCCTGGTGCGTAAAAAGGTGCTGGAGCTGCGCGGCTCCAAGGGCATGGTGCTCAACCCCGAGGACCGTGACACTTTCTCCACCGGTTCCTTCTTCACCAACCCGATTGTTCCGCGTTCTACTCTGGAGTCTCTGCCCGAGGGCGCCCCGAACTTCCCGGTGGTTGTGAAGACTTCCCCGTTCACCGCCGGTGTCGAGGACCCCGATCACGTGAAGCTCTCGGCTGCTTGGCTGATTCAGCACGCAGGCTTCGATAAGGGCTTCGGCCTGGAGGGTGAGTCCCGTGAGATTGCTCAGGGCCGTGCAAGCCTGTCGACCAAGCACACCCTGGCGATTACGAACCGCGGCGGCGCATCCGCTGAGGATATCTTCGCTATTGCCCGCGCTGTGCGCGACGGCGTGCGTGAACGTTTTGGCGTGACCCTGGTTCCTGAGCCTGTCGTGGTCAACGGAGAAATCTAAACGCTAAACTTCTCGCCTCTGATAGCGCGAGGACGCATAAAATAAACACTTCAGAATAAACGCTTCGGGCGGTCTCTTCATTGGAGACCGCCCGAAGCGTTGTATTAACTCGCTGAGCTAGTGGCGAGGGGAGGAGATGCGTGCCTGCCCCGGCAGATAGGGCCTGCGTTTGGGCGCTGTGCGCGTTGCCGCCAGGGGAGCGGCAGGCAGGTGCTCCATCAACACCTGAACCGCCAGGGGAAGCTTCTGCGGCGGGCTGGGGGCGTGGAAAATCGGCTTATGGCGCGTGGGCCGGTACGGGTAGTATTCCGCGTCCTCGCTGTGGGACCAGACAAGGTTGCCGAACTCGCCGGGAACGGGGGAGAGCACGTTGGCGTAGTAGGCGCGTGCCTGCAGGTCGGTGCGCTCGGAGGTGCCGGTAGATACGCCGCCGGGTACGCGGTCCTGCTCGATGATGAGGGCGCGGACCATGCCACCGACGGTGCTGACCGCGTTCACGTGCAGGGCGAGTAGGTCCCCGTCCTCGTGGTCAATCTGTACCTGCCCGTCCGCGAGGATTCGGGCGCCCATCGTGATGCTACTGGCGATTCCTTCGCAGAGGGCGCGGATGAGCGCCATGCGTGCCGGGTAGAGGTCTGCGATATCCCAGCCGATGAGGGCGGGCGCGGCGGAATTGCCTGCGTATTCCTCGCGGGATTCGTAGGCGGCGACGTCCACGTAGCCGCGGGCGATGGGCTCGCGGTCGTAGGGGCGGCCGTCGCGCTGCTCCCAGAAGCTGAGGGCGGTTGCGGCGAAGACAGCCTGGCCGTCGCGTACGGCGACGCTGAGCGTAAAGTCCTGCGGGTAGCCGTTTTTGGTGCGTGGGCGCAGGGTGATTGCGCGGGCATATTCGTTGAATTCCTCGGGCCAGTCCAGGTAGTAGCTCATTTTTGCCCCGTCGCCACGGTGCACGGTGAGTTCGCCCGGCAGCAGCATGGCTTCGGGCACGCCGCCGGCGCGTTCTGCGGCGTAGTGTTCGCTCACGGGCCAGGGGCTGAACTCTGTGCGGTAGAGGTTGGAGAGGAAGGAATCGAGCATAGAACGTATCCTCTCATAGTTTGAGGTTGTGGTGCATGGTTAGAGGCTTATATGACAAATGAGCTGTCCCTTCTGGCTGCTCGGAAAGAGCGTTCAGGAGGGACAGCTCATCGTGTAGGGTGGGCGGCTCGTTAGAGGGATTCGCCGCGGCGTTCAGGCAACAGGAACACGGTGGTTGCCGCTACCAGGAACGCGGTGGAGAAGAGCGTAAAGAGCAGCGGGGTTCCACCGAATGCGACCAGCGGCGGCACAATGAGCGGTGCCGCGATGGAGGCGATACGACCGATACCGGCGGCGGCACCGGTGCCGGTTCCGCGCAGGTGGGTCGGGAAGATCTCGGGGCTCAGGGCGTAGAGGGCACCCCACGCGCCGAGGTTGAAGAAGGAGAGCATACAACCGGCGAGGATGATGAACGCTTCGGTGTGCGCCATACCGTAGCCAGCCGCCGCCAGAGCGGAGCCGAGCAGGAAGGTCGCCAGGGTTGCACGTCGGCCCCACTTTTCGATGAGGTAGGCGGCGACCGCGTAGCCGGGCAGCTGGGCGAGGGTCATGATGAGCGTGAACGCGAAGGACTTCACGAGGCTGAAGCCCTGGGCGTTCAGCAGCGCCGGAATCCAGATGAACGCGCCGTAGTAGGAGAGGTTGATGCAGAACCAGATGACGCACAGGGCGATGGTCTTGCGGCGCTGACCGGCAGCCCAGATCGAGTGGATCTTCGCGGATTCTGCGTTGTCGGCGCTTTCTGCAGCGCCGTGTACGGAAGCGTCTTCGGCCTGCTTCTTATCGGTTCGGGAGAAGAGCGCGGGGGAGGCCTCGAAACGTTCAACGATCTGGCGTGCCTGATCGTGCTTGCCGACCGACTCCAGGAAGCGCACCGACTCCGGGGTTCCCATGCGGATCACGAGCGAGTAGATGGCGGGAATCAGGCCGATGGCAAGCGCCCAGCGCCAGCCGTTCGCCTGCGGAACGATGAAGGTACCGATGAGAGCGGCGAGAATCCAGCCCAGAGCCCAGAAAGCCTCCAGAGCGACCACGACGCGGCCGCGAATAGCGCGCGGCGAGAACTCAGAAATCAGGGTGGATGCCACGGGAAGTTCCGCTCCCAGGCCCAAACCGACCAGGAAACGGAAGACGAGCAGCACGCCCAGAGAGGTTGCCAGGGCGGAGGCGCCGGTCGCCAGACCGTACACCAGCAGGGTGAGGGCGAAGATGTAGCGGCGGCCGAGCTTGTCAGCGAGTAGACCGCCGAAGGTTGCACCGAGCGCCATGCCGGCGAATCCGATGGATCCGAGCCAGGAGGCTTCGGTGGGGCTGAGCTGCCATTCCTTGATGAGGGCCGCCATGACGAAGGAGATGAGGCCGACGTCCATGGCGTCCAGCGCCCAGCCGAGACCCGAGATACCCAGGAGCTTGCCGTGGGCGCGGGTGAAGGGCAGGTTTTCGAGGCGTTCGTTGAGAGTTGGCGCGGCGTTGCGTTCGGTAGCGGGTGCGGAGGTGCCAACAGGTGCAGCGGCGTTGGTGCGGGGTGAGTCCGTTGATACGGGACGAGAGGAGGACACGGTAGTGGGTCGCTTCCTTAGTGTTCTAGGCGTAGTGCCGGGTGAATTGTTCCCTTACAGTGTATAAAGGTATTTTTGACTTGAACACCATTGAAACGAAAAAACTTTGAAGAAGACGAAAAATCTCATAGATGAAGAAATCTTTCACAGCCGCTACCCAGCTGTAAATGCTATTCTCTAACCACCGCCGCCTGGTGAAACTCACCTACGGCATGTTTGGAAGGACCACCCCTGAAAACCTTTGAAGATGAAATCAAGGAAAGCGAGACCAGCCGCTTTCACCGCTGGCTCGAAGCCCGCAAGGAGCGCATGTACGCGCATCCGGTCATGCGTCATCTCTACAAGCTCCTCGTCATCGGCGTGGGCGCCTTCTGCTTTATCGCCGGGCTGATTATGCTGGTCACCCCCGGCCCCGGCTGGCTGTTCATCTTCATCGGCCTGGGTATTTGGGGTACCGAATTCCCCTGGGCGCGTCGCGCCAATATTTTCATGAAGCACGTGGTGCTCACCGCCTGGTACCGCTACCGCGCCTGGCGACAGCAGCGTAAGGAACGCAAGGCGGCTACCGCATACCAGCGCTAACCAAGTTCACGCTAATCAAGCTTGAGCTAACCCGGCTCGCACTAATCCAGCCCGCGCAAGCTATACGCAGACGCAAAAAGCCCTCGCTCCCATCCCACAAGAATGGTAGCGAGGGCTTTTGTGTAGCTTGTCAGTGAGCTTTAGAGCTTGCCAATAGCAATCTGCAGCATACGGCGAATCGGCTCAGCAGCACCCCAGAGCAGCTGGTCACCCACGGTGAACGCGCTAATGTACTCGGGGCCCATCGCCAGCTTGCGCACGCGACCAACCGGAATCTCCAAAGAACCGGAAGCAGCCACGGGGGTCAGCTGCTCCATGGAAGCCTCACGCTCGTTCGGCACGAAGCGAACCCAGGGGTTGTCCTCAGCGATAATGCGCTCAATCTCCTCGAGCGGCAGGTCCTTCTTAAGCTTGATGGTCAGCGCCTGAGAGTGCGAACGCATCGCAGCGATACGGACGCACAGGCCGTCCATGGTGATCTTCTCGTCCTCGGAGCGGCCCAGGATCTTGTTGGTCTCGACCTCAGCCTTCCACTCTTCGCGGGACTGGCCGTTACCCAGGTCAGAGTCAATCCAGGGAATCAGGGAGCCGGAGAGCGGCACACCGAACTGGGTGGAATCCAGCTCACCGGAACGCTGCTTCGCGAGGACCTTGCGGTCGATATCCAGGATTGCGGATGCGGGGTCGTTCAGCTCCTCGGAGACCTCGTTGCCCAGGTCGCGGAACTGCGTGAGCACCTCGCGCATGTGGCGGGCGCCGCCACCGGATGCTGCCTGGTAGGTCATGGAGGTTGCCCACTCGACCAGATCGTTCTTGAAGAGGCCGCCCAGACCCATCAGCAGGCAGGAGACGGTGCAGTTACCGCCGATGAAGTCCTTCACGCCGGATGCCAGGCCGCGGTCAATGACATCGCGGTTGATGGGGTCCAGCACGATGATGGAGTCATCGTTCATGCGCAGGGTGGAAGCGGCATCAATCCACAGGCCGTCCCAGCCGGCTGCACGCAGCTTCGGGTGCACAGCCTCGGTGTAGCCACCGCCCTGAGCGGTCACAATAATCGAGTGCTTACGCAGCTCGTCAATGTCGTATGCGTCCTTCAGCTCGGACGGCTCAATTACGCCGTCGAAGGTGGGCGCTGCGCCACCAACATTAGAGGTGGTGAAGAAGACGGGGGTAATGCCCTCGAAGTCGCCTTCCTCAACCATGCGCTTCATGAGGACGGAGCCCACCATGCCGCGCCAGCCAACAAAACCTACAGAGTCACCGGGATTAAAGTTCATGGTTCCCAGTGTACTCTCAGGCTGGCGGGTGCGGACTAGCGCTGTACAAAAAATTTGATATTCGGAACGACCCGGTACCGGCACGTGTGCGAGAGCTACAGACGCTCCAGGTGCTGGAACGAGAAGTACATGGGGTTCTTCGTGCCCGACTCATCGAGCAGGTAGCCCTTCTCGCTATTCTCCCAAGCACTCTCGGAGGTGACCCGCCAGCACCCGTTCGGTGAGCTGCCCTCGCAACTGCCCGCAGAATCTGCAAGCTGCAGTTCGGGCGCTCGCGTATCGCCGGTAATTTCGTTACCTTCCTGGCAGTAGAAGAGGGTGCGCTCCACCGTCTCAACCCGACCGAAGGCGGGCAGGTCGGTGCGGGAGAGCGCCTCCGCGTAGACGGAGCCGCCACCAATAATCCAGGTGTCAACCGCGGCGGTATCTGCGGGGGTATCTTCAACCGGCGCGCCCGCGGCGTCACGAGCCGCGTACAGCGCCGCATCCAGCGAAGGAACCCACAGCGCACCATCGCGTTCTTCCGCCTCGGCGGCCGAACGGCTAATCACAATATTCGTACGGCCCGGCAGGGGGCGAAAACGCGGCGGGAACGACTCCCAGGTGCGGCGACCCATAATCACCGGAGCGCCCAGCGTCACCTTCTTGAAGTGCGCCAAATCCTCCGGAGCGTACCAGGGCATATCCCCGTCACGACCAATGATGCCGGCATCAGTTTGAGCCCAAATAGCGCCCAGACGGTACATCATGCCTCCTTACAACCTGCAGTTAGACCGCAATCGGGGCGGCAATACCGGGATGGTGCTTATAATCCACCAGCTCAAAGTCTTCATACTCGTAATCGAAAATAGAAGGCTTCTTGGTCTTAATCACCAGCTTCGGGTACGGGTACGGCTCGCGCGGCGGGTAGGGGTTGCCCTCCGGGTCGGTGCCGTAGCCCAGCTGCTTCTTCACCTGCTCCAGGTGGTTCGAGTAGATGTGGCAGTCGCCGCCGGTCCACACGAACTCGCCCGGCTCCATACCCACCTCCTGCGCAATCAGGTAGGTCAGCAGCGCGTACGAGGCGATGTTGAAGGGCACACCCAGGAACATGTCCGCGCTACGCTGGTACAGCTGGCAGGACAGCTCCTTCACACCGTCCGCGCGTTCGTGCACGTAGAACTGGAAGAGCGCGTGGCAGGGCGGAAGCGCCATGTTGTCCACCTCGGCGGGGTTCCACGCCGAAACAATATGGCGGCGCGAGCTCGGGTTATTCTTCAGTGACTCAATGACCTTCGCAATCTGGTCAATCGTGCCACCATCGGGGGTCGGCCACGAACGCCACTGCACACCGTACACCGGGCCCAAATCGCCGTTCTCATCAGCCCACTCATCCCAAATGGTCACGCCGCGCTCCTGCAACCAGCGCACATTCGAGGAACCGCGCAAGAACCACAGCAGTTCAATAGCAACGGACTTGAAGTGCACGCGCTTGGTGGTAATCAGCGGGAACGACTCACGCAGATCAAAACGCATCTGACGGCCAAACACGCCGAAGGTGCCGGTGCCGGTACGGTCGGAACGCTGCGCATCCGCCGCAATGGCGTCCTTGTTCTCCTCGAGGATTTCGCGCAGAAGATCTTCGTAAGGGGTGGGGATTGCATGAGTCATAAGAAAAACCTTGGATCCTGTTAGTAGGCGTCAGAAGCGGCAAAATCAGCCGCCCCTCTATTGTAAAACTCTCGAAGATGTACGGATATAGCAAACGCGCTGAGCATAAAGCCCAGCGCGCTCGCTATCAGGGTATAAAAACTAGTCCAGGGCCGCGCGTACTCGCTCCACCGAGACAATACGCGGGTCATCGCCCTCGGTCACCTGCAGAACCAGGGCATCGCCGGGCTCCAGGTACGGGTCCTCGGTCGGAAGAAGCTCGGCAGAACCTTCGAACAGGTACTCGCGCAGAACATCCATCACCTGGGGCAGCACCGGGCGGTGAGTGCACAGCAGCGAGGAAGAATCCTTATCGAACAGCGACGCCACGGTACGGGCAACACGCGCCGGGTGACGCTGAGCGCCAGCCTCAGACAGGGACTTCTTCTCCTTCACCGACACACCATAATCCACCGAGTACGGGGTCACGGTCTGAACGCAACGCAGCCACGGGGAAGAAATAATGCGACTCGGAGCCCACGCCGCAAAGAGACGGCTAGAAGCCAGCGCCTGACGCTTGCCGGTTGCCGCAAGCGGACGGTCATCCTCAGCGGCAGCCCAGTTCGAACGCGGCTTAGCCTTCGCGTGGCGGGCAATGAGAATCGGGCGGGTACGCAGCGCATCCGCCTCAGCCAGAGCCTCCAGGGATTCCAGAGGTGCCAGGTCATCCTGGTTAGTCAGCAGAGCGCGAGCTACATCGGTGGTTACCCAGCGCAGCTCATCCACTTCACCCTCGTCCGCCAGGGCGCGGGCACCCTCGGGAAGCTCCGCAGCCCAGTAGAAAACATCCTTCGGGCGGCCGCCCACCAGGTAGGAAGTCACCGCCAGGGGCACGCCCAAAACAACCTGCAGGCCGACCTCTTCGCGAATCTCACGAATAGCGGTCTCCGCCAGGGACTCGCCCGGATCCTGCTTGCCCTTGGGCCAGGACCAGTCATCGTAGCGGGGACGGTGAATAATCAGGACCTCAAGCGCACCATCGCGCATGCGCCAAATCAGTGCACCAGAAGCAACAATATCCGCAGTGTTCGCGGGGGCGCGGTCAATGCTGTTGACCGCATCAAAACGTCGTGCCGAGTAGTAGATGGAGGGGGAATCCAGCGGTGCCATATCTCTCTCTGATTCTCTTCGCTAGGCTACGCACAATGCCAACGGGCACCATGCTCCGCGTCTAATTGTAGGTGAGAGAGCGGTCAAGTTGTAATCTCAACGTAACCTGTTGTTCACTTTTACGCTAAGTGGACTAGTCCACCGCACGTTTTTGCACGACACGCGGAAAACCCCGCCTGCCCCACGCCATAAAGCGCGAGAACAGACGGGGTTCACAACCAGAAATCACCGGTAGGTCAGCGGCAAATCCTTAGACCTTATCCGCCACGTTCTTACGGGAACGCGAACGCAGATAGTACGACTGCACATCCTGCAGCGGGTTGCCCTGATCATCGGTGTCGTGGCGGGTCCAGTTACCCTCAGAATCCAGGTGCCAGGTACGCGAAGAATCACTCATGTAGATGGTGAACATGTCACGCAGGTACTTCACGTGGCGCGGATCCTTCACCGGTACCAGGGCCTCAATGCGGCGGTCAAGGTTACGGTGCATCATATCGGCAGAGCCAATGTAGACAATCGGATCGCCACCGTTCTCAAACGCAAACACGCGCGAGTGCTCCAAGAAACGACCCAGCACCGAACGGACGCGAATATTCTCGCTCAGACCCTTAACGCCCGGGCGCAGCGCGCAAATACCGCGAACCACCACATCCACCGGCACACCAGCCTGCGAAGCGCGGTACAGCGAATCGATGATGGCCTCGTCCACCATGGAGTTGCACTTGAACTGAATCTTCGCCGGACGGCCCGCCTTGTGATTCTCAATCTCCTGATCAATGCACTCAATCAGGCCGCTACGCAGAGTACGCGGCGCCACCAGCAGCGACTGGTAGTTGGTCTTCGGCGCGTAACCGGACAGCTGGTTGAACAGGCGGGAGACATCCTCACAAATCTGCTCATCGCAGGTGATCAGGCCCAAGTCCTCGTAGAAACGAGCGGTGGACGGGTGGTAGTTACCGGTACCAATGTGCGCGTAACGACGCAGATGGTTACCCTCGCGGCGTACCACCAGCGACAGCTTGCAGTGAGTCTTCAAACCCACGATGCCGTACACCACGTGCACGCCAGCGCGCTCCAGCTTACGAGCCCACGAGATGTTGGCTTCCTCATCAAAGCGAGCCTTAATCTCGACCAGCGCCACAACCTGCTTGCCAGCCTCAGCCGCCTCAATCAGCGCATCCACGATGGGGGAGTCACCGCTGGTGCGGTACAGGGTCTGCTTAATCGCCTGAACACGCGGGTCGGCGGCAGCCTGCGCCAGGAACGCCTGCACACTGGTCGCGAAGGAATCGTACGGGTGGTGCAGCAGCACATCGTGGTCACGGGCGGCAGCGAAAACGTCCGCAGCCTTCGCAGTCTCGGTGGCGTTGAGCCAGCGGGACGTGTGCGCAATGTGCTTGGGGTAGTGCAACGCCGGGCGGTTCGCGCGAACAATCGCACTCATACCGCGCAGATCCAGCGGAGCCGGCAGACGGTACACCTCGGACTCATCAATGTTCAGCTCAGAAATCAGCAGATCCAGGATGGTCGGGTTGATGGTGTCCTCAACCTCCAGCCGGACCGGCGGACCGAAACGACGGCGCAGAAGCTCCTTCTCCAGAGCCTTCAGCAGGTTTTCTGCATCGTCCTCTTCCACCTCAAGATCCTCATTACGGGTCACACGGAAGACGTGGTGCTCCACAACCTCCATGCCGGGGAAGAGGGTATCCAGGTGCTCAGCAATGATGTCTTCGAGCGCAATGTAGCGGCTCTCGCGGCCCGCAGTGTTGGCGGCGCGGGAACCATCCACAGAGACCATACGGTCCAGCTGATCGGGCACCTTCACGCGAGCGAACAGCTCCTTGCCGGTCTGCGGGTTACGCACCAGCACCGCAAGGTTCAGCGACAGACCCGAAATGTAGGGGAAGGGGTGCGCCGGGTCAACCGCCAGCGGAGTCAGAATCGGGAAAATATCGCGCATGAAATCCTGACGCAGACGCTGCTTAGCGTCCGTATCCAGGTCGTTCCAACCCACAATGCGGATGTTCTGCTCCTCCAGAGCCGGCAGCACCTGGTTGTGGAACACATCGGCGTGACGAGCCTGCAGCTGGTGAGCGCGTTCAGCGATCTCTTCCATCTGCTCCTCGGGGCTCAGACCGGCAGCCGAAGGAACCGCCAGACCGGTTGCAATGCGACGCTTCAGACCCGCCACACGCACCATGAAGAACTCGTCTAGGTTCGATGCCACAATCGACAGGAAGTTCAGACGCTCCAGCAGGAACAGGTTCGGGTCCTCCGCGAGCTCCAGCACGCGGGTGTTGAAATCCAGCCAGCTGCTCTCACGGTCAAAGAAACGATCCGGGCCGAACTCCTCTTCAAGGCTGAAGTAGGAGCGCTTCTCACCCTTCTCAATGCGGTCACCGCGAGAATCGGCGCGCTCAATCTTCGAAATATCGTGGCCAATGTGAATAACACCGGTCATGGGCGCAGGCTCAGACGGCTTGGGCTTAGGCGCCTTATTCAGGCCATTAGGGGCGGGTACCATACTGTACTTGCCTTTCTGATCGGGGATAAGTCGTGAAGAAGCACGCCAACTGTGGCGCACTAAAACTAGGCGGCAGGCTCATTCTGCTGGGCGGGAGCGTACATGCGGTCAACCGTCGCCACACCGAAACCCAACGAAGTGTAGAGGGCGTATGCGGCGGTGTTATCGGCGTCCACGTACAGGTCGATGGCGCGCAGCGGCTCACCGTTCTCGTCCTCAGCGCACGCCAGGTATGCCAGCGCACGCAGGGTAAGGGTTCGGCCCAGGCCGCCTCCCTGTGCCTGCGGGCTCACACCCACCACGTAAATCTCGCCGGAGGGGGACAGCTCGCCCTGCTCCTGACCGGTCGGGATCTTCGTCCAGGTGAACGCCGCAATGGCGGAGTCATCCTCCACCTCGGAGGCGATGAAGAAACCCTCGGGACGGAACCAGGGGGAGCCGGTGCGCTCGCGCAAATCGGCAAGGGTGAGCTTGCCCTGCTCCGGGTGGTGCGCAAAAGCGGAGGCGTTCACGCGCAGCCAGGGGAATTCGTCCGCGCCGGTGAAGGTGCGCATCCGCAGGTTCTCCGGCAGAGTGCGTGCATCGGAGCGTTCTACGAGGTCTTCGCGGGTCTGCGCGTCCAGGGGCAGAACCATCTTGTACAGCACGCGTACCGGCTCAAAACCGTGCAGGGTCGCGAACGCGTGGGCGGGGCTTTCAATGCCGGTGTCGGTGGCGCTGCCGTGAACCCAGAGGCGGTATCGTACGGCGTCTTCACCCAGCTGACGGACGGCGTGGTCGAAGAATGCGCTGCCGGCGCCTCGTCCGCGGTATTCGGGGGCGACGGCTGCCTCAATCACGCCGGTGTCTTCGTCGTTTGCTGGGGTGAGCGCCACGAACACGGCGGCGAGGGTACCGTCATCCTCGGCGACAAAGAAACGCGGAGGGGTGAGGGTGCTTTCACGCAATGCCTTGCTCAGCTCGATGCGGGTCTGCTCG
This sequence comes from uncultured Rothia sp., assembly GCF_937976295.1. Taxonomy (GTDB): domain Bacteria; phylum Actinomycetota; class Actinomycetes; order Actinomycetales; family Micrococcaceae; genus Rothia. The sequence goes on from NZ_CALJRY010000230.1 coordinate 13,954, forward strand.
GAGAACGCCGAAACGCCATCGTGCTTAGCGACCGCCTGCGCAAAGGAGTCGAATCGTTCCAGCAGCTCTTCGGTGAGCTGCGGTTCCGCGTAAACAAGGGAGCTTTCAGCGGGCAGGGTGGAGGGATTGGGTGTCTGACTGTGTACCATCATCGCCTTCTTTCGTAGCCTTCTGATTCAACTCTACCGGGGAT
>NZ_CALJRY010000231.1 GCF_937976295.1 uncultured Rothia sp.
GGCTACTCTGCCTGCCCGCAGGGCCGTTCCTGAGCCTGCACGGGGCCGGTTTCTACCGGGTACTGACCTGGGTGTTCAGCTTTATCGGGCTGATCGTGCTGGGTATGTGGCTCGGTGCCGCCAAACTACACCGCGCCGACCTGATCCGAGCCGCCCGATGGGCAACGCTGCGTGTCGTACTCGTGAGCGTCTACAGCGTCGGTGTGCTCGCACTCGCCCGCTGGGCGCACGATACGGCGGGCATACACTTTGACCAGCTACTGGCACACCCGCAGGTACTTTTTATCCTCGGAGTGCTACCGCCAGCCGCTAATATCGTCATCCTGGAAACCCACTACCGGCACGAGGGTACTGCCGCTCCGGTTATTGCTGCCGGGGCGGTCGTCAGTCTGGGAATGATGGCGCTCGCCGTGCCGATCCTGCAGCTTGTGTTCTCTGGTTAAACAGAGCCTCTAGCTCAGTAGAGCCTCCATCTCAGCAGACCCAAGAAAATACGCCGGGATAACACAGGGGAGAACAAAGAGGTCAACACAAAAGGAGGGCGGGGCATAAGCCTCACCCTCCTTCTGCTGTCTATCACCTTATCGGCACGCGGTAGCACTCAACGAGCTACAGCGCTTAGCGAACGATGTGGTACACCTTCGCCTCGTAGGGGCGCAGGGTCGAACCCGCGTCGTCCTTGTAGTTCGAGCTCACCAGCTCAACACGAGCACCAGCCTCACGAGCCTCACCCAGCACAGCGAAGTCGCGCACCTGCTCCTCGGCAGTGAAGTTCGAAACAACCAGCAAAGACTCATTCGCGGGGCTGCCGTCCGCACCACCGGTACGGGTGTACGCGTACACAGCCTCGTCCTCATTGTGCGGAACCTGAACCGAATCCACCGGAGCGAAGGACGCGTAAACCATCAGGTCCTTCAGCTTGCCGCGGCGCAGAGCCACCAGCTGCTGGTAGTGGTAGAAGATCGAATCCTCATCAGCCAGAACAGCCTCAGCGTTAATCGACGGGTAGTTCGGGTTCACAGCAATCCACGGGGTCACACCCTCGGGGCTGAAACCACCGTTAGCGGAGGCATCCCACTGAACCGGGGTACGAGCATTGTCGCGGCCCTTAATGTAAATCGCCTGCATCGCCTCTTCGTGGCTCAGACGCTTGTGGTCAACGTGCATGTCCTCGTAGAAGCGGATCGAGTCGCCATCGCGGTAGTCCTCAATCGAATCGAACTTCACGTTGGTCATGCCCAGCTCTTCACCCTGGTAAATGTACGGGGTGCCCTGCATGAAGTGCAGGGTGGTCGCCAGCTGCTTAGCGGACAGGGTGCGGAACTCATCCGAATCGTTACCGAAGCGGGAGACAACGCGCGGCTGGTCGTGGTTGTTCCAGTACAGCGAACCCCAGGCGTTACCCTCCAGGGTGGTCTGCCAGTCGTTCAGGATGCGCTTGAGCTCGGTCAGCTTGTACGGCGCGTAGGACCACTTGCCGCCCAGGTTGCCGTTCGGGTCGTTATCCACGCCCATGTGATCGAAGTGGAAGATCATGTTCAGCTCACCGGTGTGGTAGCCGGCCCACAGCTTAGCGTCCTGGGGGCTGGTTGCGCTGGTCTCGCCCACGGTCATCACGTCGTAGCGGCTGAAGGTCTCGCGGGTGAGCTCCTTCATCCACGGGTGCACCATGGTGCCGTTCGAGATAACGAACGGAATCGAGGAAGTGTGCTTCTCAAAGTCGGTGGAGGGGTCATCCGGGAAGCCCTCGGGCTTGGAGATGATGTTGATAGCGTCCAGGCGGAAGCCGTCAACGCCTTTGTCCAGCCACCAGCGGACCATGGAGTACAGGTCCTCGCGAACCTTCTCGTTCTCCCAGTTCAGGTCGGGCTGTTCCTTGAAGAAGATGTGCAGGTAGAACTGGCCGGTTGCCTCGTCCCACTCCCATGCCGGGCCGCCGAACTCGGACGCCCAGTTGTTCGGAGGAATCGGGTTGCCGTCCTCGTCGAAGCCCTTCGGGTCCTTCCAAATGTAGTAGTCGCGGTAGGGGTTGTCCTTGGAGGAGCGGGATTCCTTGAACCAGGGGTGCTCATCGGAGGTGTGGTTTGCGACCAGATCCATCAGGATCTTGATGCCGTGCTTGTGGGCGGTTTCGAGCATCTCGTCGAAGTCTTCCATGGTGCCGAAGTCACTCATGATGGCGAAGTAGTCAGAGATGTCGTAGCCGTTGTCCACGTTCGGCGAGTCGAACACGGGGGAGAGCCAAATGACGTTGATGCCCAGCTTAGCCAGGTAAGGCAGCTTCTCAGTGATGCCCTTCAGGTCGCCGATACCGTCGCCGTTCGCGTCGTTGAAGGAGCGGGGGTACACCTGGTACACCACGGCTTCCTTCCACCACTGGCGGCCCTCGTAGGAGGGAACTTCGTATGCCTCGGAGTTGCTCATAATTGCCTTTCTATACCGGCCATCCAGCCGAAAAGAGAACAAAATGTGTCTGTGATTGAAGTATAGGGCGAGGGGGCCCGGAATGTCTGTACCGGATCCCCCTCGCACATTACATTTTGGGGCGTGCTTACTTACGCGTTACCGAAGAGGTACACCTTCACCTCGTAAGGACGCAACAGGGTACCTTCATCGGTGAACTCACGGTTCTCATCGCGGTAGTTCGAGCTGATCAGCTTCGGGCTGTTCTCGATGGCCTTCAGCTCAGTCGGGGAGAGAACCTGCGAGTTGGTCAGCACCACTGAATCCAGGTTGCCGCCCGCATAGTTCAGCTGAACGGTGTCATCGGTGAAGTTAGCGACGACCAGCAGGGCGCGCTCGCCGGTTGCTGCGGCGTCCTCGTCGGAGTTCACACGCAGGTAGGCGTAGACCTGCTCGTCTTCTTCATCCAGCAGGCGGTACTCGCCGGTCAGGACGATCGGGTGCTCGCGGCGCAGGCTAATCAGGTCGCGGTAGTGGTAGAACACCGAATCCGGGTTGGCGAGTTCTGCCTCCGCGTTGATTTCGGTGTAGCGCGGGTTCAGCTTCAGCCACGGGGTGCCGGAGGTGAAGCCTGCGTTCTCGCCGGCGGTCCACTGCATGGGGGTGCGTGCGTTGTCGCGACCGGAGGCGCTGATGTAACGCAGCATGTCCTCAGCGGAGACGCGGCCCGACTCTTCAACGTACTTGCGCCAGGAGTCGTGAATCTCCAGGTCGTTGTAGTCCTTCACATCGTCAAAGAAGACGTTGGTCATGCCCAGCTCTTCACCCTGGTAGATGTAGGGGGTGCCCTGCATCAGGTGCAGTACGGTGCCCAGCATCTTGGCGCTGACGGTGCGGTACTCGGGGGAGTCGTTACCGAAGCGGGAGACGGTGCGCGGCTGGTCGTGGTTGTTCCAGTACAGGGAGTTCCAGCCGCGGCCGTGCAGGCCTTCCTGCCAGTGGGTGAGGACCTTCTTGAGGTCAACCAGGTTGAAGCGGCGGTCGGACCACTTGCCGGTCACGCCACCTTCGGAGGCGTCTACGTCCATGTGCTCAAACTGGAACACCATCTGCAGCTCGTCGCGGTCGAAGCCGGTGTAGAGCGCGGCGTCGTCCACGGTTACGCAGGGGGTTTCGCCCACGGTCATGACCGGGTACTTGCTCAAGACCTCGCGGTTCATTTCCTGCAGGAACTCGTGGATACGCGGGCCGTTAGCTGCGACAGCCAGGGAATTGTCGAGGCCGCCAGCCAGGACTGCCGGGTCATCGGGGAAGGAGAGGTCCTTAGAAATTAGGTTGATGACGTCCATGCGGAAGCCGTCCACGCCCTTGTCCAGCCAGAAGCGCATGATGTCGTAGACCTCTTCGCGGACCTTCGGATTCTCCCAGTTCAGGTCGGGCTGCTTGATGGAGAAGTAGTGCAGGTAGAACTGGCCGGTCGCCTCGTCCCATTCCCACACGGAGGGGCTAAAGCAGGAGATCCAGTTGTTCGGCGGAATCGGCTTGCCATCCTCATCGAAGCCCTTGGGGTCGCGCCAGATGTAGTAGTCGCGGTAGGGGTTGTCCTTGGAGGAGCGTGCCTGCTTGAACCATTCGTGTTCGTCGGAGGTGTGGTTGACGACCAGGTCCATCATGAGCTTGATGCCGTGCTTGTGCGCGGTTTCGAGCAGCTCATCGAAGTCTTCCATGGTGCCGAACTCGGTCATGATGGCGCGGTAGTCGGAGATGTCGTAGCCGTTGTCATCGTTCGGGGAAGCGTAGATGGGGGAGAGCCACAGCACCTGAATACCCAGCTTGGCGAGGTACGGAATCTTCTCGGTAATGCCGGGCAGATCGCCGATGCCGTCGCCATTGGAGTCGTTGAAGGAGCGGGGGTAAATCTGGTAGACCACCGGTTCCTGCCACCACTGGGTTTGGGTCGTCATGATTGTTCCTTCCTTTGGGGGTTGTAACGGGTGTTACTGCGAGAGGTGCCGTCGTGTTGGGCGGCTAAAGTCTGATGCCTTTTAATCCTGGCTAGTGAGGGGCGTAAGGAGGCTCTGCGGTGCCCAGCTGGAGGGGTCAATGTCCAGGAGTAGGCCGCTGTGGTCTGAGATGGCCTCGGGGGAATTGTCGCGGAAGACGACTGCGTGGGAGTTGACCGTGAGCAGTCGGTCGGCGAACACGAAGTCGATGCGCTTGGCGTCCGTGTTACCTTCCCAACCGGCGATTTCGCGGTGGACGGTGTTCTCGCCGTCGGTGTGCTCCGCCAGCGAGCGGGTATCCACCATGCCGCTGGAGGTGACCAGCGCGTAGCCTTCATCGCTCAGATGCGCGGCGGAGTTGAAGTCGCCGCCGAGTAGTACGGGTGCGGTGAGGGCGCATTCTGCCAGTGCCTGCGAGAGGTGGGCGTATTCCTGCGCGAAGAGGGGTTCGCCGTCGAAGTCCCACCAGGACATGTGGGTGGTGGCGCACCAGAAGGTGCCCGTCTCAGTTTCGATGAGTGCTGCCTGTGCTGCGCGGCGCTGTACCTGATGGTAGTCGTAGTCGGGGGACATCTCGATGGGCTTGATGCCGCGAATCGGCAGGCGCGAGAGGATTGCTACGCATTCGTCGTAGAGGTCCCAGCCGATATGGGTTTCGGTGAGGGTCCACTCGTAGGTTGCACCCATTTCGTTGAGTGCCTGCACGAGGAGCAGGGCGTAGTTATCTTCGCGGACCGGCACGCCTGCGCCGCCGCGGTAGTTGAGGGGCTCCTTCACCACGGGAGTGGAGATAAGCTGGTTGACTTCCTGCAGTGCAATGACATCCACCTGTTGTTCAATGATGAACTTTGCGAGGGTGCGGATTTTCAAAATCTGGTGGATTTCGCACCAGCTGTGCGTATTGAGGGTGAGGAAGCGCATAAAACTAAGTCCGGGGTAGTGCGTGAGAAAGAAGTGTGAAGGAAGCACTCCGTTGTTGAAGGCTGGGAGCGTTGTATGGGCTCTAAACCTGCGGGTGCACTGTTTATGCTATCGATTCTGTGGGCTGGGTAATAGAGGAAAAGTCTCATCTGCGGCAAGTATTTTTAACCAGTGCCGGGATATGTTTCAGGTTCTGAAAAACTCTTTCAAAACTTCTATTTTTGGTATGTGTAGGCAGGTATGACCTGGCATTATTGTTTTTGTCTAAAACACATTCGGCATTTAGCGCACGCAGGTTATGTGGCGCCGCTCTCATACACTTCCATTTGGGGGTATAAAGATACGGCGTTCGAATGCATGAACAGCAGGCTGGCAACGAGCGCCAACCCCTGCGTCCGCTCACTCGACAACCCGAAAGGGCGTATAGTCTCATGATGGAAAAAGTACAGAGGTTCGGCTCTGCCATGCTGGCACCCGTTCTTCTCTTCGCATTCGCTGGCCTCGCGGTCGGTATTGCGATCATTGCACAGAACGGCGACCTGATCCCCCTCGCTGCTGACAAGGACAGTGCCTGGAACCACTTCTGGTCTGTTTGGGAGTCCGGCGCATGGACCGTCTTCAACCAGATGGAACTGCTCTTCGTGATTGGTCTGCCCATTGCACTGGCAAAGACCGCTAACGCACGTGCAGTGATGGAAGCTGCAATGGTCTACCTGACCTTCAACTACTTCGTCGGCGCCATGCTCAAGGTATGGGGCAAGGGCGGCACCGGTTTCTTCGACCTGGACTACACCACCGACATCTCTGAGAGCGCGGCAGGTACCGGTCTGAAGATGATTGCCGGTATCAAGACCATGGACACCGGTATCTTCGGTGCCATCATCATCTCCGCAATCGTGGTGTGGGTACACAACCGCTGGTTCGACAAGAAGCTGCCCGACTTCCTCGGTATCTTCCAGGGCTCGCAGTACGTTTACGGCGTCTGCTTCTTCCTGATGATGCCCGTGGCATTCCTGTTCTCCTGGCTGTGGCCCTACGCTCAGCACGGTATCTCCTCCCTGCAGGGCTTCTTCATCGCATCCGGCGCACTCGGTGTGTGGGTTTACACCTTCCTCGAGCGCTTCCTGATTCCGACCGGTCTGCACCACTTCATCTACTCCCCGTTCGTCTTCGGTAACGTTGTTACCCCGAACGGTATCGCTAAGGACTGGCCGAGCCACCTGAGCGAGTTCGCTAAGAGCGACAAGCCCCTGAAGGAACTGTTCCCCGGCGGCGGCTTCGCACTGCACGGTAACTCCAAGGTCTTCGCACCCATCGGTATCGCAGCGGCGTTCTACACCACTGCTCGTCCCGAGAAGCGCAAGGAAGTTCTCGCTCTGATGATCCCCGTCTGCCTCACCGCGATCCTGATTGGTATCACCGAGCCCCTCGAGTTCACCTTCCTGTTCCTGGCACCCCCGCTGTTCCTGGTCCACGCAATCCTGGCAGCATCCATGGCAGCAATCATGTACCAGCTGGGTCTGGTTGGTTACATGGGTGGCGGTCTGCTCGACTTCCTGTTCCAGAACTGGATCCCGCTGTGGGCAAACCACTCCGGCACCTACCTCATGCAGATTGGTGTGGGCCTGTGCTTCACCGTCCTGTACTTCGTGATCTTCCGCTTCATGATTCTGAAGTTCGACTTCAAGACCCCCGGTCGTGAAGAAGACGGCGGCGAGACCAAGCTCTACAGCAAGGCAGAGTACAAGGCTGCTAAGGCTGCTGAGAAGAACGGCGGCGCAGCTGCTGAGTCCGCTGATGGCGACCTCTACGCACCCCGCGCAGCAGGCTTCCTCGAACTGCTCGGTGGCGCAGAGAACATCACCACCGTGAACAACTGCGCAACCCGCCTGCGTGTCTCCGTTGCTGATGAGTCCCTCGTCAACACCTCGGATGCAGAGTTCAAGAGCGCAGGTGCTCTGGGCGTCGTCCGCAAGGGCAAGGCATTCCAGGTCATCGTCGGTATGGACGTTCCCCAGGTTCGCGAGCGTTTCGAGACCATGGTGAACGAAGCTAAGACCCTCTCCTAAGAGGAATTAGCGTTCAACCGCCTGACGGCTTAACGCCTCATAAGGTATAGACTTCGCCGGCGGTATCGGATAACACCGATGCCGCCGGCGAAGCTGTACCCGGACACGTACCCAAGGCCTGTACCCGGGATCGTGCCCAAGCCCAAATCTGCGCAACGTGCCCCTCAACGTGAGAAACGACCACCCTCACCCACCCTGGCCGATAACCCTAGAGCGTGTACTATTTATATATTGCTCACCATCGGATTCAGGAGCTTTGAGTGGATTTACAAGACGTTGTGAATGCGAACCAGCACCGATTCAGTGAAACTGAACGGGAAATTTTGGCATTCATGCTAGAAAACGAAGAGTTCGTTGCAGAGTCAACGATCAACTCTCTGGCACATAAAACTTATACTTCGACCAGCTCAATTATCCGCCTGACGAAGAAGCTGAACTTCTCCGGATTTGCTGAGTTGAAGTACTTCATTAAGTCCTCTCTGAACCGCAGCGAACCCTTCAACCCGCGGTTCATTGAGAGCGGCCGAGAAGACATTCAGCGTACCTACGACTACCTCGAGCACATGGAACTGAGCGGACTGCTCAAGCGCATCCATGAGGCTCGCACTGTGTACTGCTTTGGTACCGGCTACGCTCAGCGCAACGCCGTGCAGGAATTTACCAAGTCCATGCAGGTTTGCGGTAAGTTCTGCCAGGTCATTCCGGCACGTAATGAGTTCGAAAGCGCCATGAACAATATGACCCAGGACGACGTGGTCATCATCGTGTCTTTCTCCGGTCAGACCGAGAACATGCGCGAACACATTAAGATGCTGGCGCTACGCCGCATTCCCATGGTTGCGGTGACCGCTATTGGTGTGAACTACATGTCCTCGCACGCCGAGTACTCCCTGCACTACCAGACCACCCCCACCCACATCAGCACCCAGCGCAAGCCCTACTACTCCTTCGTGGCGCTGTCGGTGCTGCTGGACTACATTGTGCGCCGCTACATCGAGTACGTTGAACATGAGCGCCGCGAAACCCTGCAGGATCAGGTGGACGACGCTCTCAACAGCGGGGGCGAAATCGACGCCTGACAAGGCGTGACTGTGCCCACCTGCTCCTTCACTCGCTCCTCCTGAACCTGACCGAATCCGCCTGAGACCATCTGAAAGAGACACCCTGTGACCGCAATTTTCGCGCTCATCGAAAACACCGAGAAGATGCGTAAGTACCTGTTCTGGTACCTCCTGATCGTCCCCGCGTTGCTGCTGCTGTGGATTGCGCTGGGTGCAGCGAACTCCCAGATGGACTTCCAAGCAGCCCTGAAGATCCCCTTCTTCACCGTGGCATTCCTGAACGCCTGCCTCAGTCTGCTGCTGGGCGGCACCCTCAAGCTCGCAGGTGCAGAGAACGAACGCACCGAACGCGCCTACGCCCTGTACCTGACCATTCTGCTGGTCATTATCGGTAACCTGCCCGGTGCAATCCTGAGCTTCTTCCTCTTCCGCTCTCTGCGCTTCGGCAACCTGGAGGGCGAGCTGGCCCCCAAGTACCGTTGGGCGCTTCTGCCCGCCCTGGTCTTCTACGTATTGGTGACCGTAGTGCTGACCGCCGTCAATATCGCAATGTGGTCGAAGTAAGCACACAGCCCAATAGGCACACAGGCGCATACTGACACCCGCCCCGCTTGAGGCCCACCCGGGCAGAGGACCCCGGAAGAACCACCATCTTCGGTGTGTACGCGCAAACGTACACCGCACTGACCCACAAGGACACTCGCAACGTGAACCAGATTCCCGAGCCTACCGACGCGCAGCACGCACCCGGCACCTCGGCTGATACTGTTCAGCCCGCCGCAGCCGCCGCGACCTCAGCAGAGGAAACCCACGAAGTAGCCGACGAAATCAACATCGCCGAGCTGCCTGCACACCTGAACCCCGCCCACGAGGACTTCGATCCCTCGGCGGGGCTTGAGCGTTGGGCAGAGCAGATGGACGTCTACACCGGTCCCGACGCGATGCTCGACTTCAACCAAGTCGACTACGTGCACATCGACCTGTCAGATGCGAACCCCTCCGGCCTGGCTCAGCTACTCGCCGGACGCAAGACCCGCCTCTCCACGATTCTGCGCGACAAGTCGCAGCTGGAGGCGGGCATGCGCTCCGCACGCACCTTGCGCACCAAGATCTACGAGCTCGCCACCGACCACGGCCTGGACTCCGGCTACTTCGTGGCGGGTACCGCCTCCTGGCTTTCGCACGACACGCGTGAGGATGCCGCCGCCTACGAGAAGCGCTTCATTGCCCCGATTCTCATGGCGCCGCTGAGCATCACTCCGCACCCGAAGGACGACGACTTCGAGCTGCGCCTCGCCGGTTCCGCACGCCTGAACCCGGCGATGGTCCGACAGATCAAGCAGGAGTACGGCATCGACCTGGGCACCATGGATGTGGCTCAGCTGGCGAACTCCATGTCTCGCCTGGACCCCGAGCCGGTCATCGAGCGTATGCGCGCCTCCGCCGGCCGTATTCCGGGCATGACCATTGAGTCGAAGTACTTCATCTCGACCTTTGCTGACCTGAAGGAAAGCCTGGGCGAGCTGCCGCACACCGCCATCACCCCGCTGGTTCGTGACCTAGCGGCGCTGAAGGTGCCCGGCGTGAAGCCGCGCGAGCTCAACGCCCACAACCTGCAGCCGCCCCTGGATCAGCGTGACCCGGCTGAGGAAATGCTCCTGCTGGATGCGGACGCGAACGCCCAGGAGATTATCGACACCGCGGTCAGCGGATTCTCCTTCACCATCACTGCGGCGCCCGGCACCGAGCCGCTGCGTACCGCCGTGAACATTGCTTCCGCCCTGATGGGTCGCGGTAAGTCCGTGCTCGTGGTGGGCGAGAAGCGCTCCACCCTCGCCGAATTTTCGGCGCTGCTCAAGCGCACCGGCATTGAGAACCTGCGCTATGACCTGCTCGCCGAGCACGATGCTGAGGCTCAGCGCGCCGAGTTCATTCGCGCCATCGTGCGTAACGAGGGTGCCGAAGAGCCGAACTCTGAGGACCTGAACGAAGAGCTCGTGGCGACCCGTGCGGCGCTGCTCGACCACACTCGTGCCCTGCTGAACAAGGACTCGAACTGGCAGATTTCTGTCTACTCTGCGCTGCAGCGTCTGGCTGAGCTGACCGCCTCCGAGGACGGTCCGGCTACCCGTGTGCGTTTTGACCGCCCCATGCTCGATTCACTCATGGAGCGTGAGCAGGTGCGTGCCGAGCTGGTGCGTCTGGGCGAGATTGATGGTTTTGCGGCGGCTTCGCGTACCTCCCCGTGGTACCGTGCCCGCTTGGTCAATGACGAGGAGGCCGCAGAGGCGTACGCCCTGGTCATTACCCTCAAGTCCTCCCTGCTGAACCTGCGTGAGGCGATGAACCGCACCAGCGCCATGCTGGGTCTGCGCCCGGGTCGTACCATCGCCGAGTGGGAGTCGCAGCTGGCGATTCTGATGCGCATCCGTGAGACGCTCAAGCGTTTCCGTGCGGACGTCTACGACCGCCCGGTGACCGATCTGATTGCTGCGACCGCCTCGGGTGCGTGGCGCCGTGAGAACGGCATCGAGATGAGCAGTATGCAGCGTTCCCGTCTGCGCCGCGCGGCGAAGGAGTACATCCTGCCCGGCGTGAATATTGGTGACCTGCACGAACAGTTGAAGGTGGTTCAGGCGGAGCGTGCCGAGTGGATTCGCCACATTGAGGCGCCCCGCACCCCGCAGATTCCGGAGAACCTGGACCAGCTGGCTGACGCCCTGAACTCCCTGGTTTCTGAGCTGGCGGGCCTGGGTATTGTCCTGGCTGACACCATTGAGGGTACCGATTTTGTGCGCACCGACCTGGACGTGCTGGATGCCCGCCTAGACGCCCTCATGGCGGACCGCGTGCTGCTGATGACCCTGCCGGAGCGTGACGCCCTGACCCAGAAGCTGCGTGAGCGCGGCCTGTCGGAGCTGCTCGATGACCTGTACGCACGTCAGGTTCCGACCGAGGTTGTTGCCGCTGAGCTGGAGCTTGCCTGGTGGCAGTCTGCCCTGGAGTTCTTGCTGCAGCATCACGAAGGTAAGCTGCTGGACGGTGACCGTCTGCGCGATACGGAATCCCGTTTCCGCCGTGCCGACTACGCCCACATGACCAGCGCTCCGGCGCGTCTGCTGGCGAAGGTGGCCCGCGTGTGGACTGAACGCATTGAGTCTGAGCACGACCAGGCGGCGTACCTGAAGAGTCAGCTGCGCGGCTACGAGTTCGTGCTCGAAGAGCTGCTGACTCACGCCCCGGTCATGGCGCGTACCCTGCTTCCGCTGTGGACTGCGAGCCCGTTCGCCCTGGCGCGTAAGGTTCCCGCCTCCATGCGTTTTGATACGGTGCTTCTGCTGGACTCCGAGTCGACCCCGCTTGCGGCGAACCTGCCGGCGATTACCCGCGCCGACCAGGTGATTGCCCTGGGCGACCCGCATTCGGGTTACCCCTCGCCGTTTATTGTGTCCGCGCCGACTTTCGGTGCGCCCGAGCCGACCGACGAGCAGCTGGACAGCACCTTCGACGTGCTCGCTACCGTACTGCCCAACCGCACCCTGGCGATGCTGCACCGCAGCATGGACCCGGTGATTCTCGACTACCTGAACCGTGAGTTCTACGGTTCACAGCTGCACGCGGCACCGGTGAGCCGCGCCTCCGCTCAGCCTGCCGGTTCGCTGACCGTTGAGTACATTGATACTCGCGGTAAGGTCAGCGATAACGCGAACCTGGATTCGCCCGGTGTTGAGGTGGAGCGCGTCACGAACCTGGTGCTGGAGCACGCCTACCGCACCCCGGACCGTTCGCTGGCGGTTGTGACGGCTAGCCCGAAGCACGCTCAGCGTGTGGCTGAGTCGGTGCGTCACGCCCTGAGCCTGTACCCGCAGCTGGCGCCGTTCTTCGCCGCCGGTGAGGAGTCTTTCCGCGTGGTCGATCTGACCCGCGCCGAGAGCCTCGAGCGCGATACCGTGATTTTCTCTCTGGGTGTGGGCCGTGCCCGTCTGGGCCAGGCGTCCTATGATTTGGGTCAGCTGTCTGCCGAGCACGGTCGCCAGGGCTTTGTTGTGGCGTTGACTCGTGCTCGCCGTGCCCTGCGCATCGTTTCGTGCATTGACCCGTCGGAGCTGGACCCGCAGAAGCTGCATCATGGTGCGGTGGACTTCTACCACCTGCTGCGTGAGCACGCGGAACGTCAGGCGCGTGAAGAGGCGGAGGCGAAGGCACAGCGCGTACCGGAGACCCTGCCGCGTAACGCATTCTTGGCAGCAGACGACGCGGACACCCCGGATTTGGGCGACTGGCTGCTGAACGATTTGGTGGTGCGCCTGCAGGCGTGCGGTGTGCGTGTGACTCGCGGTGAGGGCGATATCGCTCTGATTGCGCACGCCCCGGAGAAGGTGGCGGCTGAGCCGGTGCCTGCGCTGGGTGTGGCTCCCGTGGTCTCGTCGAGCCCGAGCGTCCCGGCGGCTATGCCGCTGGTGGCGTGCTCTGATGGCGAGCAGAATTACGCGCGTGCTTCGGTGCGTGAGCGTACCCGTCTGCTGCCGGAGCGTCTGAGCCGCACGGGCTGGAACTACATTACGCTGGGCACCCTGGAGGTGTTCGCTGATCCGGACGCTGTGGTGGCGCGCGTGCTGCACTACCTGGATATGGATGAGGGCGCTGAGGTCCGTGGCTAGTTATTCGTCGACGCCGAAGCCTCGCCGCGGTCATCGCCGTGTGAGCGGCGGCGGCTCGGTGAGCGGGGCTGAGCCTCTGCTGGTGGGTGTCACGACGCCTCCGGCTGCGGCTTCGGATACCTCGTCTGCCGCGGGGGCTTCCGCAAAGAAAACGGATGCTCAGAACCAGAACTCTCAGAAGCAAAACCCCCAGAAGGCTGGTTCTCAGAAGGCGAGCTCCCAGAAGGCGGCTACTTCCGCGCAGCCGCTGACCCCGGAGGAGCGTGAGCGTCTGGAATGGATGCGTCAGCAGCGTCCTCCGCACTGGGGCAATAACATCGTGTAACAATATCGTGTAGCGCATCCGATCCGGGAGCGCTTCTTTAACGCCGAGGGGCGGGGCAACCTGTGTTGCCCCGCCCCTCGTGTGGCTGGTGTGGAACTTCCGTTTAGGAGTTTCCCTTGTCGGTGCTGTAGAAGCCGGAACCCTTGAAGGTCACGCCGACGGTGTTGTAGCGCTTGCGCAGGGTTTCTTCGCCGCACTGCGGGCAGATGCGCAGTGCATCGTCGCTAAAGGACTGGCGCTGTTCAAAGACGTGGTTGCAATTCTTGCACTGGTAAACGTAGACCGGCATTTTGTCCTTCTGTATCCGTTTTCGCTGGGATGGTTTATTAACGTGGTTTGAGTGTACCGCTTTTGAAACGTTGGGAGCTATTTGCGTTTTCTTCTCAAATAGCTTTTTCTGGTTTCTTTTTGCCTTTTTCCTGAGTGCTTTTATTGATGTGTCTCGCGTATCTTTACGCTTTTGCGTAAAGATATGGGCTGTCAATCAAGAGCGAACCAGAGGTAAGCAAGTCGGGTTCTTTTAGCTCTGCGGGTGAGAGCGGAAAATACCTTCCTCGGTGAGGATGACCGGCAGAATGGCGTCCCAGCGGTCGTAGGGGATAGTTTCGTACATTTCGTCGGCAAAGACCACTCCGATGCTCTGCTCCTGCAGCTGCTGTGCGCTGAGCAGGGGGATAATGCGGTCGT
>NZ_CALJRY010000232.1 GCF_937976295.1 uncultured Rothia sp.
ATGGGGTTGGCGTTCGACCATAGTCGGAGCTTATCAGTCGAAACTCTTGAAGCTGGGTTTAGCTTACAGCATTTTCTCAAGTTAAGTAAAGCGTTTTTTGAAAGAGATTTAGATTATGAGCGTTTTGGCTTGTGAGAACGTTTTAATTGGTGGGAATTTTTGATACTGCGCGGAACATCTTATGCGAATACCGGTGTTTTTATGCTTTAAAAACTCCCGCACCAAAAATACGAAATACATCCCAAACCACCCCTCAATAGTCGCCTCGGCAACCAGCTCGGTAGTCAGCCCTGCAGTCCGCCCGGCAACCGCCAGCAATGACCGGCGACAAGGTGCAAACCCGCACGATACGCGATAATGAGCTGGTGAGCGCCAACAACCCCTTCCCCGAAATTCCCGTCACCGTACCGCAGATCATTCGCCAGGCCGGGCACCGCACCTACCAGCGCGGCCTCGCCTACCAGCGCAACCGCGAAGTCATCCGCTACAGCTACGACGAAGATGAACGCACCCTCACCGGGCTCGTCAACGGAAGCACCATCATCCCCTACGAAGTGACCATTCGCTTCTTCCCCGCCGTCAGCGGCTCCGCAACCTTCACCGCCCGCTGCACCTGCCCCGTGCTCACCGACTGCAAGCACGCCGTAGCGCTCATGCTCACCGCGCTGGACCGCGCCTCCGTAGCGAAAAAGGCACTCAGCGAACACCCCGGACCGGTCGGCGTACCCGGTGCCGTAACGAAGGCTACCGCTACGAAGGGTGCGACAGATGCAAAGGGATCAGCAGATTCAAAGAGCGCGGATGTTGCGGAGGCGAAGAAGTCCGCCGACCCGCTCGCGGCGTTGCGCGCCTCCGGTGCGCTCACCACCGCGGCGAAGCTGCCCGCACCCGACGCGGAGACAGCCGAGCCCGAAAAGGCGCAGGGACGCTTTGCGCTCAACGAACTAGGCACCTCCCCCACCATTCTCGACCCCACCGCGCTCGATGGTGCCGCCTCCAAGATTTCTGCCTGGCGGCGCGACCTCTCCTCCGTTCTTTCCGCACGTCAGGACCTTGCGGGCATTGACTCGATGCGCGTGAGCGGTGCCCTGGATTTCTCGCTGAGCGTCTCCGGCTCCTACGCGCGCGGCCGCAATATGCCCGGCGCGACCCCCAGCATTAACCTGCTCGCCCGCCCGCTCATGGCATCCAAAACCGGGCGCTGGATCAAGGGCGGACTCAGCTGGGAAACCTTCGCCTCCAGCGTGGGCGGGCCCGTCGGACGGCACGAAATCTACCCCGAACACGAACGGTTCTTCGCCGAGCTCTACTCGATTGCCCGCCCCTGGCAGAACATGTATTCCTCGCACCGCGACTGGATTTCGATCAGCGCTTCTGCCTCCACTCTGCTCTGGGATGTACTCGCCCGCGCGGAGGATATTGGCCTGCCCCTGCTCGTCAACGGTCGCGAGGTAAACTACGCCGTGCTGAGCCCCGCGCAGGTGCGCCTGCACGCCGCCGCCGCTGAAGATAAGCACACAGCAGAGAAGCACGCAGGAGGCGCCGGTCTGCAGCTTCAAGCCGCGCTGAGCTGGGAAGGACGCGAAGGCGAATTGCTGCGCCAGCTCTGGCTGCCCGCCGCGCACTGCCACCCCATCGGCACCCCGCGCACCGGTTTCTTCGCCCTGGGCGGGCTGGTGCAGCAGGAGTACGAGCAGGCGGCAAAGGCGGTGCACTGGAAGACCGCGCGCCCCGGCGCGCTGGATGAAGTGGGCCGCGAATCTTTCGTGCACAAGGTCGCGCGGGAGGTGTCTGCTGAGCCCCCTGCCCTAACCATTACCCCTACGCAGAATAATCATGCGCAGAATAACCCGGCGCAGGGTGAACGGGTGCGCTACTCCCCCGCCGTACCCGAACTGCCCGAGGGTGTGGAGCTGGCGCTCATCCCCCTGGTTGAGCCGCTCGATGCCGCCTCCGAATCGCTCATTAGCGCCGGAACCGTGCACATTCCCGCCGCGGAACGCGCCACGTTCCAGAAGGAATATCTGCCCGCGCTCAGCCGCTCCATTCCCTCGCTGACCCCCGATCCGGCGCTGGCGCTGCCGCGCGTGAAGCCGCCGCATCTGGTGCTTGAAATCAGCTTTGACGAGCAGGTACGCCACGACGCGCAGCTGAGCTGGCATTGGGAGTACCCGCTGAACCCCTTCGCGGAGGACAGCACTGATGAGGCGAGCGCTAAGGAGGCGAGCGCGCAGAATCCTGCGACCGGCTCCGATGTGTACTCCCTGCCCGTTTTCGGCTACCCCGGCGAAGAGGGCGGCGAGGTTCGCGATGAGCGTTTTGAGGCGCGCGTGCTGCGTTCGGTGCGCGCCATTCTTGCCGCCCATCCGGCGCTTTCCGGGCTGGAGGAGCGCCGCATCGAAGGCTGGGAAACCCGCGAGTTGCTCAGCGCGATTCTGCCGAAGCTTCGCCGTGTTTCCGCTGTTCAGGTGCGTTTTAACGGCACCCCGCCACAGTTCGTGGAGGCAACCGACGCGCTCATTGAAATCACCGTGAGCGAGGGCAATTCTCGCGACTGGTTCGGCCTGGGCATTGCGGTAAAGGTCAACAACTGGACCGTGCCGTTCGCGCAGATTTTTGAGGCACTAGATCGCGGGGCGGACCGTATTCTGCTCGGTAACGGCACCTATTTTTCGCTGCGTCGGCCCGAGTTTAAGACCCTGCGCACCCTCATCGCGGAGGCTCGCGAACTTGACGATGCGGGCGGTGAGCTGCGCATTAA
>NZ_CALJRY010000233.1 GCF_937976295.1 uncultured Rothia sp.
AGAGGCCGCAGGTCGCGAAGGCGGAGATGACCTCGAAGATGACTTCTTTGAGGTCTGCGCCGCTAATGATGAGAATCGATGCGGCGCCAACACCTACCACGGTAGCACCCATAACAATCACAGAGATGGCGATGCGCAGCGAGGATTCGGGGATAGTGCGATTGAATGCTACGACCTTCTGATCACCTCGCGCTTCGGCAAGAATCGACAGGGCAATCACAGCAACGGTCGTGACCTTTACGCCACCCGCGGTCGAGCCGGAGCCGCCACCAATGAACATGAGCATATCGGTCAGTAGCGTGGAGACGGGGGTAATGCTACTCATGTCGACTAGGTTGAACCCCCCCGAACGCATCATGACGGAGGCAAAGATGGCGTTCAGAACCTTGTCACCGGCAGAGTAGCCGCCAATGGTGGCGGGGTTATTCCACTCGAAAACACCCCAGAAGAAGGCACCAAACCCGAAGAAGAAGAGGGTGGTGACCATGGTCAGTTTTGCGGTCAGCTGCCAGCGTGAGGGACGGAAGGGGTTGCGCTGAATCGCAATGAACACGGGGAAGCCGAGTGAACCGAGGAACACCGCGATGCAGATGGGCACGAGCAGGAAGAGATCGTGGCCGTAGGGTACGATGCCGTCAGAATGCGGGGTGAATCCGGCATTGTTAAATGCCGAGATCGAGTAGAAGATGCTGTGCCAGATGGCTTGAAAAGGGTCCTCACCCAGCGTC
This sequence comes from uncultured Rothia sp., assembly GCF_937976295.1. GTDB lineage: Bacteria > Actinomycetota > Actinomycetes > Actinomycetales > Micrococcaceae > Rothia. The sequence continues at coordinate 729 of NZ_CALJRY010000233.1, forward strand.
AGGAAACGGGGAATCAGCACGATTGCGATGATTGCTTCGATGGAGAAGGACGCATAGGAGACACTTTTGACGATGCCACCAACTTCGCCGAGTCGGCTGATGTTCAGGTCTTCCTGCGCGATGAGTTTGGTGCGCAGGCCCATTTTGCGGCCGATCGCCAGCGCCAGCAGTGAAGTAATCGTCAGAGTACCCAGACCACCCACCTGGCAGGCGAGAAGAATCATTGCCTGACCAAAAGTTGACCATTGATCGGCGGTTGAGACAGTCGTCAGGCCGGTCACGGTCACCGCGCTGGTGGCGGTGAAGAATGCGTGGTGTAGCGCGATGCGCTGCCCGTCTGCTGAAGAAATAGGCAGGGACAGCATGATGGTGAAGAAGATAATGACGAGAAGGAAGGCGCTGATCGCAGTGCGCGAAGGGGATGCCAGAACGGAAGAATCAATGAAGTCGCGGAAGCGTTCGAGAGTCTTCTGGTTGAACTCTAGCGGGGTCCGTTTGCGCTGAGTCTCGGAGTCTTCGTGGTCACGTAGGGCGGGCAGACGGTCGAGATCGATGCCGGGCACGCTGGTGAGGACGCTGAGGTTTTCAGCTTCGAGGCGGTCGCGGCGGCTTCGGCGAACCTGCTTCTTTGGGGGTGCGGAGGTGGCACCGCTGAGGGTGTCCCAGCGGCGGTTGAGCTGGCCCTGGGGGTGGTGGTGTCGGCGCCGGGTGCGGCGGATTATGCGTCCCATGCGCCTCCTTCAGCGGGTGTCTGGGTGTTGGTGTTTTGGGTGGCATTTTGTGCCTGTGTTTAACGCCTTCTAGTGTATCGCGCCAGGTGCTTGCTGAGGGGGTTGAGGTTCTGGTAGTCCGAGGGTAAATATGTGAGCTTGGAGAAGGTGTGCGGCTGGTTTTGTGGGTGGAGCCACGAAAACTATATATTCTGTATTAGCTATATAAGTATTGAGGGGCCGGGCGGCTTGCATATGCTTAGGATGAGATACAGGAAATCAACATCAGATGTGATAGACACTTCATGCTTTTCTGCCTTTCAATGCTTCATGTTGGGCTAGCGTTCAGCGGTCTTTCAGAATTTTTGAAGGTAATTTCTGTATCAGCCTCATTCTAAGCTTGAGACGCTACTTTATATGTCATAATCGCTATATGCATTCTGATGTTTTTTCTGTCATCGCGGATCCGACTCGCCGCCGAATTGTGCGTATTCTCGCTGAGCAAACCCACACGGTGGGCGCAGTGGTTGAAAAGCTGGGCATGAGCCAGCCGACCATTTCGAAGCACCTGAAAGTTCTTCGCGATGCAGATGTGGTTTCCGTGACCGTGGAGGGGCAGCGTCGCCTCTACTCCCTGAACCCGGATGTATTCGCCACCGTGACCGAGTGGATTAACGAGACCGTCCAGATTGCACGCCAGTCCAATGAGGCGCACGCACCCGTGGCACTGCCCGGTGGCGTGAGCGCATCTGCCTCCGATAAGGCGACCGCTGAGAATGCAACCGAGAAGGCTGCGGAGAAGCCGGTTGAGAAGACCTCCGAAAAGAGCAGCCAGAAGCCCGCAAGTGCCCAGCCGCCTGCAAGTGCCCAGAAGCCCGCGGCCGAAGAACCTGCTCAGAAACTTGCCCCGGCTACGACTGCACCGACTGCAACTGCACCGGTTGCAACTGAGAAGAGCGCAACCGCGGAGAAGCCCGAGGCGACCGACTCGGAGATTCTTGCCGTTGAGGCACCCACTTCTGAGGAAATTGAGCAGGCTCGCATTCAGCGCGCCCGCGCACAGTACCTGACCCCCAGTGCGCGCATCTACTCGCGCCCTGCGGAGCAGGCGGCTGATAGCGATACTTCCGAGCCTGTTGCTGAGAAGGCAGGAGCTGCTGAGTCCATCTCGCAGGAAGAGGCAGTGGATAGTACCCCGATGCGCCCCTTCACTCCCGCATCCTACGGTTACGACGCTGGGGTGACCCCCGCGGCGTCGGCAACCCCCGCTCAGCCCGCTACCCCTGCGCTACCTGCTGAGGTGAAGCCCGCTGTGACTGCTCAGCCTGCCGCTGCGGCGGTGTCGTACGGTATTGATCCGGCTACGGTTGTGGGCGGTTCGATTCAGCCTATTGCGGTGACTTCCGAAGCTCCTGCTACCGAGGAGCCCGCGGTGGCTGAGAAGGCTGTCAACGAACAGTCCGCAGAAAAGGCTGAGGAGAAGACCTCGGTTGAAGAAACCGAAGCTGTTGAGAAGCCCGTAGCTAAAGAAGCAGCCCCCGAGAAGGTCGCTGCAGAAGAGTCTGACAAGGCAGAAAACACGTCTGAGACTTCCTCTGAGGAGCCCGAGTATCAGACCATGCCCGCCTACGATTCTGTGTACCGCCCCAGTGCTGCGACGAACAGTG
>NZ_CALJRY010000234.1 GCF_937976295.1 uncultured Rothia sp.
ATCTATGCCATTTTGAGTTACTGGGGATGCTGTTAGTGGATGTGTGACAAGGCGTTCAGAATCAACATGATGAGGGCGACGATACCGATGAAAAAGCATAGCCCCAGCCCGTTAAGAACCAGGCCACCGATGGCACGCACACCGTGCCGCCTTGCCACGAATCCCTGCCAGATACCCAGGATGTTCAGCAACGGCGCGCCGATAGCTAACAGCAGACCGGGTCCTTCAGGATACTGGGCAGCCATCCGGAACCCTAGAATGAAAGACAGCGGGCCGAGGACGCCGAAAAGCAGGGAGAAGTTCGCTGCTTTTTTACCGGCCTGTTCCCTTTGCACGTCGAGAGGTAGCTCGCTCGCAGGTTGTTGCCATTCATCCGTGTCGTCAGCTTCGGACTGCAGACTGTCATCCGCCTGGTAGAGCTTGGCGTATTCGGGGCTGTAATCGAACTCTTCATTGTTTTGGGGTAGCTGCGACATCGCATCCACGACCTTTCAGAATTTACACGCGTTAGTTGAATACCTCAGCCTAGTGCTTCGCAAAAACCTATTTGGTATTGAACCACGCCCACACAATCAGTACGTACACAAGGGCAAGCTTGGCGACAGCTATCCAGCTCAGGATTCGACCCGCAAGAGGAACTGCGCCGTAACTATCCGCTTCCTTAGCCTTCCGTAGACCCAGGACACTCAATATGATGGTGGGGATACCGAAAAACCAAGGACCCGACACCATGATGTTGATGAGGCTGAGCACACCAAAAGTAAGTGAAAGTTGGGAGGCCCGCTCCCCTAAATCATGCGCTGTTTTCCCACCTCTCTGCATCATAGGGGGCTCTTCAATATCAGCACCCTGTTTGTGGCGATGAGGTTTCAAGCGCGAACCAGCTGCTGGGTCGGAATACGGGCCAAGGATTGGATCCTGCATCATTGCATCACAACCTTTCAATACCGGGCGTTAAGCCCACCCTAGTCCTTCCCCCGCCGGGGGAACAAGCATGTCGAGCCGATTCCACGAAACATACGGCATATACACAGCAAGGCCCCGTTCCTCGTAGTGAGGAACGGGGCTCTTTCGTGCCCTCCAATGAGAGCGAAAGCGTTTAGACAAGTGCCAGCATCTGCGCGGCATCCACCAGGCTGGAATTGGCTGCGGAATCAGAAAGAGCCAGCATAATCGCCAGCAGCAGACTACCACCCATAAGCACCAGGAAAATGCCACCAATAACTACGGTAATCCAGTTCAGGATGCGGCCAGCCGAAGCCGCCACGCCGAAACGCTCAGCCTCATTAGCTTTCATAATGCCGATAACACCCAGAATCAGAGAGGGTAGACCCAGCAAGAACCAGCCAAGCGTCAGAGCACAAGCTAAACCGATAATACCGAGCACCGTGGAAGTCTGGGCAGCCTTCTCACCGGCAAGCTGCTCGGGAGTCTTCTGAACAATACCAATAGGAACCATCATGGGCTGACCGTACTGATACTGCTGTTGGTACTGCTGGCCGTACGGGTCGTACTGATTCTGGCCATACTGGCTATACGAGTCCTGCCCGTACTGGTCGTAGGAATACTGATCGTAGGAGCTCTGCCCGTACTGGCCGTAAGAACCCTGCCCATACTGACCGTACTGAGTATTCTGCCCATACTGACCGTTCTGGTTGTACTGCTCGTTCAGACGGTTGTAGTCCGGGTTGTAGTCGTAGGGGTCTGAACCCCGAGGATTCTGAGACACGGTATCTCACTTTCGTACGGCTGGTGTGTGTTAAACCTAATTCACCCTAACCCATGAATGGAACGGGTACAACTAAGTCCGTTATGCAACCCCGCACAATGCACTTTGATACACCGAGTACGGGCTTTACAGAGCATGCAAAAGCCCGCGTGCGCACGGGGCGCTCGCGGGCTTCCTCAAATTATGAGGCTACTGCAGGTAGCTTCAATCCTAGTACTTTACAAAAATCCTCAGAGCAACCAGCAAAATAATGCTGACGGCACCCAGAACAGTACCGGCAATAGCCATACCGCGGGACTTCAGCTCAGGGTTGTTCATAGCCAGGCGGCCGGTCACAATAGCCACAACACCAAGGATGTAACCCAAGACAAAGAAGCTCACAATACCGCTTACCAGAGAGACAATCGACAGGGTCTTTGCCTTCTTCGCCTGAGCCTGCTGCTCAGGGGTCTGAACGGGCACACCGTAAGGAGCCTGCTGACCATACTGAGGGGCCTGCTGGCTGAACTGGGGGTCCTGGTTGAACTGGGGCTGGGGGTTGTTGGGGTTTTCAGACATGATTTCTCATTTCGTTGAGTAAATAAGACGACTCTGGCAACACTGCATGGAAAAATCACACGCCAGAGACGCCCTCTATTTATCGGTTGGACAGTAGCAGTCTATCGAAAATGTATATGAGCCTCAAAGCGCACAATCCATAATCCGCCCTATAGAGCAACACACACTCAGAGATATCCTCCAAAGCACGGGCCGAATTGACCAAGCGCAAAACAGCCTATATTCTTATAGGGATGCGCTCACGAGCGCACCGTGGAGACGTGCCAGAGCGGCCGAATGGACTTCACTGCTAATGAAGGGTC
>NZ_CALJRY010000235.1 GCF_937976295.1 uncultured Rothia sp.
TGCACCGTGTGCGCCTGTGGGGTACCGATCAGGCGATTGCTGTTTCTCGTTCTACAGCAGAGCAGATGCGCGCCAAGTGGGGCGCTCGCGGCGTGGAGCTGGTGTACAACGGCGTGGATATCCCGGAGGTGCACGCGGCTGTTGAGCAGCAGCGTGTACCCGCTGAGGGCGGTCCTCGTATTCTTTCGCTGTCTCGTCTGTCCCCTGAGAAGGGTATTGACGTGTTGCTGGATGCTTTTGCGCAGCTTCGTGTTGATTACCCGCAGGCTCATCTTGAGATTGCGGGCTCTGGCGATTTGGCATCCGAGTTGCAGGCTCAGGCTCAGCGCCTGAACCTGGGGGACTCGGTGACCTTCAGCGGTTTCGTGAACCCGATTGAGGCGATGGGCCGTAGCGACATGATTGTTCAGCTGTCGGTGTGGGAGAACTGCTCCTACACTCTGCTGGATGCTAAGGCAGCCGGTCTGAAGACGGTCGCTACTGCTGTGGGCGGCAACCCGGAGATTCTGAGTGCCGATGAGCTGGTAGACCGTCAGAGCGCAACCCTGACTCAGGACGTTCTGCAGGCTATGCGCGCGCAGCTACAGAAGGGCAAGCCTGAGCCTTTCACCTGGATTTCAAATGAGCAGATGGCTGCTCAGACGGTTGATATTTACACTCGTGTACTTCGAGGAGGCCGATGATGAGCCAGACTTCGCAGGTTTACGCGCATCTGAACGAACCTTCCGAGAAGCCAGAGGTCTCGCGTTTCTCTGAAACTGTGTCTCGCGGTAGCAATTACGTCCGCCATCAGACCAGCCAGATTCGTATGCCTGAGTTCATCATGGCATTCCTCTTGCTTTTTGGTGAGGCGGTACCGGGTGTTGGTTTGCCCTTTAACCAGGTGGTCATTCTTGTTTTGGCAGCGTACGGTCTGACCCGTAAGCCGACCTTTGACGTCAGCCATTTTTCCGGTTTGCGCGCCATCATGTTCGTTGCGATGGGTTACCTGGCAATCGTTTCAATCAACGGTGTGCATTCAGAGGATGCATCGGATTGGACACGACGCTTACTTCGTCTGGTGGCAGCAACAGTGCTGGTTTGGGCTATTGCTGCCGGACGCTTGCATATCCGGTCCATTATTTTGGGCTACTCACTAGCGATTATGTTTAACGCAGTGGCTTATTTTGCTGGGTTTGCGCCGGTAACTGGTTACTACGGTTATTTGACCGGTTGGTTGAATGACAAAAACTTCTCGGGTCTGGTGTACTGTCTGTTTGGTCTGTTGATTCTGAGCTTTGCCCGTAACAAGTTTGAAGTTATCGGCGCCATTGTTGTTTTCTCCGGTCTGCTATGGGCTACGGGTTCTCGTACCTCTATTGCGGCGTATGTTGCAGGCCTGATTTGGATTGTCATCGCGAACCGTCTGAAGACTTTCGGTCGCATCGCCTTGGGTGTGGCCCTGTACTGGCTGATTGATATTTTGACCAGTGACTACGCACAGTCCGGTGTCTTCGCAGATCGTACCGGTACGGATGCGCTTCGTTCGCTGATTGACCAGGCATCTGAGATTAAGGTTCAGGCTTCTGGCTTCTTCGGTCAGGGTTTGGGTGAGGCATACGTTTATCTAGCCCATACTGGTTCGAAGACCTGGTTTTTCCATAACTCGTACTGGTCTGCTCTGGTTGAGGGCGGCTGGCCGTGGATGATTCTGGTTGTCACCATCACGCTACTTTTTATCGTGAATGTGTTTAGCGGCCAGAAGACACTACCTACAAAGTTCTATGTTGTACAGGGCGCTGGTGTTGCCATCATGATTTGTGCTTCTCGTCTGGGTGAGGTGTTCTACACCTGGCCGTGGGCCGTCACCTGTGGTTTGGCTCTGCGTGTGTTGTTGATTGAACGCGAACAGCGTTTGGGCACTGGCCACGATGAGGCAAGTATCGAAGGCTTCGACGAGCGAATTGAGATTCGTGATGCTGAAGAAGCCGATAACCACGTGCTAGCGACCCAGAACATCCATAAGGCGTAGAGGATATTCATATTGTGTCGTCTGCCTCGGCAGGTAGTTTCTCTAAGTCTCCAGCATAGCGTGCTACATATTTGTTGAAACGCTTATTGGAGCGCCTTGTTTTGGCGTATCTGGGGAGTACTAATGATTCCCTAGAAGAACTATTCC
>NZ_CALJRY010000236.1 GCF_937976295.1 uncultured Rothia sp.
GGTGGTGGAAGCTGAACACCATATCCAGCTCGTGGTGTGCCGGGTTGGAGTAGCCCACGCAGTTCTCAATACTGGTCGAGGACATTTCGCCCACGGTCACGGTGTCATCATGCTGACCGAAGGAGGCGCGGTTCAGCTGCTGAATGCGGCTGTGCACAATCGGGGTGTCGGTGTATTGTGCCTTGTCCACGGTGCCTTCGGGGGCGTCGAGTAGCTCTTCACCCTTGCCGATGACGTTAATAACGTCGAAACGGAAGCCTCGCACGCCCTTCTCGTACCAGAAGTTCACGACCTTAAACAGTTCGTCGCGCACAACCGGGTTGTACCAGTTCAGGTCCGCCTGGGTGCGGTCGTACAGGTGCATGTAGAACAGGGGAGTGCCGTGCTCGTCCGTGTACTCGCCAAAGCGGGACCAGCAGGGGCCGCCGAACTTCGACTCCCAGTTGGTCGGTTCGTGCAGCTGACCGTCCTCGGTGTACCTACCGGGGCGAATGTAGAAGTAGTCCCAGTACTCGCGCTCACCGGCGAGTGCACGCTGGAACCACTCGTGCTCGGTCGAAATATGGTTGAGGACCATGTCGAACATGACGCCCACACCGTGCTCGGCGAGGGCGGCAATCATCTCTTCGACGTCTTCCATGGTGCCCAGGTCGGGGTTGATGGCGTAGTAGTCGGAGATGTCGTAGCCGTTGTCGTTCTGCGGGGAGGCGAAGAACGGGTTGAACCACACCATGTCCACGCCCAGGGAGGCAATATAGGGCACCTTCTCGATGACGCCGCGCAGGTCGCCGTAGGCGCCACCGGCCGAGGAGTAGAAGGACTTGGGGTACACCTGGTAGATGACGGAGGACGCGAAGTCCTTGCCGCCTGCCGGTGTGGTTGCCGGAGTGGTTGCTGGGGTGAGGGTGAGCGATGCGGTGGGTGCCTGTGTCATGGAAACTTTCTGAAACGTGAGCAGGGTTCAGTGTGTATAAACGCGTATAAATCAGTGTGTTGGAAACGAACCGTGCTGGTGCTATGTATGGTGCTACGTGTGCTGCTACGTGTGCACAGCGAGGCCCGTACGCGGTGGACGCAGCAGCCCGCCGCCTCCCGGTGCGTTCGCCGACTGAATATCGCCGCCCGCAACCTGGGCTCATTCCAGATTAGGGGGCATAATGGGGTGGTGTCCCCCATCTACCCCAAAGGGGGCAATTCTGCCGCAGATCCGGCACAACCCCGTGGCCTCAGCCCTCCCACCGGTAGGCGGTTGCAGGCTCGTGCGCGTTTCGATGCATGAAACCAAAGTGACCCTGAGCTGAAGAGCGTTGGACGCCGCGCGTAAAATCAGTACTTGCATCACTACGGAAGGTAAAACAATGCCAGAACTGCGTTCACGTACTTCAACTCACGGCCGTAACATGGCTGGTGCCCGCGCCCTGTGGCGTGCCACCGGCATGGGCGATGACGACTTCGGCAAGCCCATTATTGCTATCGCGAACTCCTTCACCCAGTTCGTGCCCGGCCACGTGCACCTGAAGAACATGGGTGAACTGGTCGCCGGCGCGATTCGTGAGGCTGGCGGCGTGGCTAAGGAATTTAACACCATCGCCGTTGATGACGGTATCGCGATGGGTCACGACGGTATGCTCTACTCGCTGCCTTCCCGCGATCTGATTGCTGACTCGGTTGAGTACATGGTCAACGCGCACCGTGCTGACGCGCTGGTCTGCATTTCTAACTGTGACAAGATCACCCCCGGTATGCTTCTGGCGGCTATGCGCCTGAACATCCCCACTATCTTTGTGTCCGGTGGCCCCATGGAGTCCGGCGAGGGCATTGAGGGTATTGTTGAGCACCGCCTCGACCTGATTGACGCCATGGTGATGGCTGTTGATGACAGCGTCAGTGACGCTGAGCTTGCTCAGGTTGAGAAGAATGCGTGCCCGACCTGCGGTTCGTGCGCGGGTATGTTCACCGCGAACTCCATGAACTGCCTGAATGAGGCGATTGGTCTGGCGCTGCCCGGTAACGGTACCACTCTGGCTACTCAGGTTGCTCGTAAGGAGCTGTTCCTGGATGCTGGCCGCCGCATCGTTGAGCTGGCTAAGCGCTACTACGAGCAGGATGACGAGTCGGTTCTGCCCCGCTCCATTGCGACCAAGGAGGCGTTCGAGAACGCTATGGCGCTGGATGTGGCGATGGGCGGTTCGACCAATACCGTGCTGCACACCCTGGCGATTGCTCACGAGGCGGGCGCTGACTTCACTCTGAAGGATATTGACCGTATTTCCCGCCAGGTTCCCTGCCTGGCGAAGGTCGCCCCGAACTCCACCAAGTACCACATTGAGCACGTGCACCGTGCCGGTGGTATCCCCGCCCTGCTGGGTGAGCTGAACCGTGCCGGCCTGCTGCACAAGAACGTTCATTCTGTTCACGCTGATTCGCTGGACGAGTGGCTGGACGAGTGGGATATCCGCGGCGGCAAGGCGAGCGAGAAGGCGAAGGACCTGTTCCTCGCGGCTCCCGGCGGCGTGCGCACCACCCAGGCGTTCTCCACCGCGAACAAGTACGAGTCCCACGAGACTGACGCTGAGAACGGCTGCATCCGCGCTGTGGAGCACGCGTACACCAAGGATGGCGGTCTGGCGGTCCTGTACGGCAACATCGCCCAGAACGGCGCGATCATTAAGTCCGCTGGTATTGATGAGGAGCTGTTCCACTTCAAGGGTCGCGCGTTCGTGGTTGAGTCGCAGGACGAGGCTGTGTACGAGATCCTGTCGAAGAACGTGAAGGAAGGCGACGTTGTCGTCATCCAGTACGAGGGTCCGAAGGGTGGTCCCGGCATGCAGGAAATGCTGTACCCGACCTCCTACCTGAAGGGTCTGGGCCTCGGCAAGAAGTGCGCGCTGATCACTGACGGTCGTTTCTCCGGCGGTACTTCGGGTATTTCGATCGGTCACGTCTCCCCGGAGGCTGCCGCTGGCGGCGCTATCGGCCTGGTGCAGACCGGTGACGAGATTGAGATTGACGTGAACAACCGCATCCTGCGTGTGAACGTTTCGGATGAGGAGCTTGCTGCTCGCCGCGAGGCGAAGGGCGCTGCACCGTGGCGTCCGACGAAGCCGCGTGAGCGCCAGGTGTCGAACGCCCTGAAGGTGTACGGCATGCTGGCTGCTTCGGCTGATAAGGGCGGCGTGCGCATCCTGCCCGAGGATGCATAAGCCCCTCACGTATCGTGTGAGAATTTAATATTTTGCCCTAATGCTTGGCGCCCCGTTCCGTGGTTTTTCTGCGGGCGGGGCGCTTGTTCTTTGTCCGTCTCTCCGCCTGCATCTTTGTCTACCGTCGTGGGATACCCGGTGCGGCGTATTGCCTTGTCAGGTGCGGTGCAGTAGGGTGTAAGAGGGTATTTAGGTACCCGCTTCACCGACTCAGCACAACCACTCAAACACAACGCAATTCGCAACCCTTACGAGGACGTATTCATGGTTACCCTGCCCGCACGCGCACAGCGTGCTTTTACTCGTCGTGCCCTGACGGCTCTTGCCTGCATCGGCGCGCTCGCTTTGAGTTCTTGCTCCGCTCAGCCGCAGGCTGATGAGTCTGAAACCACACCGATGAAGGTCGCGACTTCTTCGGCGTCCGTTGATTCAAAGGCGCTATTTACGGCGGCGGATGGCTCCTGGAAGCCGAATACCGTGCAGATTTCTGCCGGTCTGGATGCGCCGGTAACTTTTGATGCTGTAGCAACCCCGACCGTTGAGCCGAGCACGGACGCCGAGTACGAGGCGGCATATGCTACATCGAGCGGCTCCGCGACCACTATTGATCCGGGCACCCGCTGCGGCGTGACGAGCCTGCTGGGTGGTTCCGCCGGTATTTACGTGTATGACGGTTCGGATTGCGCGAAGGCTCAGGAGGCGGTGCGTCTTTTCAGCAGCCGCAAGAACCAGGAGGGTTCGGCGAGTGTGGAATGGTACCAGTGCACTACGAAGGTGCAGGGCCGCGACTACATCACGGGTGCCTGCTTCACGCAGGGTGGTAGCGTTGAGAAGCCTCGCCTGGCGCTGATTCCGGCGCAGACCCGCATGCTGTCGGGTACGCTGACTTTCGCTGAAGCGTATGGCGGCGGCACTTTTGGTCAGGGCGATTCGGCGAAGACTGTTGAGGCGCTGCGTTTCACCAGCCCGGACTCTAAGGTTGCGTGCTCGGTGACCCCGTCGGGTGTGGATTGCCAGGCGCTGGTGGGTGTGACCCTGGAGGGTTGGGATGCCGCCTCCGGTAAGGCGCAGCAGCGTGTGCACATGGGGCAGGGCCAGGCTCCCGAGGTGAGCCTGGTCGGTCAGACCGCCACCCCGGAGCCGGTGAATACCGAGGGTATTGCTGCGTTGCCTGCCGGTCAGGTGGTGACTGCGTACGGTTACACCTGCAAGTCGGTGAATACCGGTAAGGTGCATTGCGTGAGCGCGACGAATGGTTTCACGCTTGATTCGGTGGAGGTTGGCGTAGAACGCCTATAAGCCTAGCGAGATTGAAGGTGTGCCGCGAGTAGCCGCGCTCGCCTCTAAAGCTGACTTGCCTCTAAGGCTGATATACGAAGGTGCCCGGCACCCCTCACGTAGGGGGCGCCGGGCACCTTCGGTATATAACGTTGCTTAGCGGAAGTTGACGATGCGAACATCCAGCTCGGAGGAGAGCAGCGGCTCCCATGCGGCGACAGCCTTCTGGAAGTGCTCGGTGCCCATGTGCTTGTCGAGCAGTTCCTGGGATTCCCAACGCTCGATGAATGCGAAGTCGGTGTCGGAGACGGCACCGAAGTCGTAGCTGACGTTGCCTTCGTCCTGGCGGCTTGCGGTCACGAGCGGTTCGATGGTCTTGAGGAATTCTTCGACGTGCTCGGGCTTGACGGATACTCCGGCGTAGACACCAATCATGGGGCTCTCCTTGTGGGGTGGTGCGGCGGTTGCCGCGTCGTATATGACTCTTTTACCGTACACCTTCACCCCGGTCGCGGGGAGGTATGCGCGTAGGTTTCTCGCGCTGTGTTCTGCGTGGTTTTCTGTGCTGGGTTTTGTGTTGTGGTGGCGGGGGAGAGGATTTTCGGCTGGCCCATTCGCTATCTGTAAAAAAAGTATTTTATATTTGCGTGCCCCTTTCTTCTCGACCTATAAAAGAATGAGGAAGATACACCGCATGAATGAAAGGAGAAGCGGTATGGCACGCATGGGGGGTGACACTCATGGGATTTTCACCGGCGCATATCAAACGATGCACCCTGACTTGGGAGGCGCCCGACTATAGCGCTTCGTACCCTGCTGGGTACACGAATCAGGGCGTTGCTGTGGTTGCTGTGGCTCAGGAGCATCGTACGGCGCAGGGTTTTTGCTATTCGGCGTTGTCAACGGTGGTTTTTATTTCTAAGCAGGACGGCACCCGCACCGTGGTGAATGAGGAGCCGCTGCTTTTCACGCATGTTCATTCCCTCATGGAATCGTGCGATGAGGTGCATCCCTGCCTGCTGGGCCGTGCCGTGCTTTCGGCGTGGGATGTGGTTCCGGAGCAGTACCGTAAGAACCTGGTGACGATTGCTGCTGACCGTAAGAATTTGAAGCAGCTTTTCCGTGATTGCGACCAGTTGAAGGGGATTATGGAGTACCGCGCCTTTGAGAAGGTGCTGGATCCGTACGATAACCATTCTTTGGGTGAAGTGCATGTGAAGCTTGCTGGCACGCCCGCGTATGAGCGGATGCAGGCTGAGGTCTGCGCGGCACGTACCGCTGTGGATGAGATGGTGGAGGAGGCGCTGACCCCTCGACCGCTGGATCAGCTGCAGGACTATAGCGTTTTCACGGATTGTTCGTTCCGTTCGACTCACAATAAGAAGTATCAGCGTGGCGGCCGTATGGGCATCGCCGGTGTGAGTGAGGACGGCTTCTATTTTCATGCCCACTATGATGGCGTGAATATTATGACCGGTGAGCTGTCTGCGATGTTGGCGGCTTATACGGTGTTCCATAGCGGTTCGCGCCGCCTGATTATTCATACGGATTCTTTGGGTGCGTTGACGTTTGTGTTGCGTTTGGCGCATAGCCGTTGGGCTTTTGAGGCGTGGGTTTCTGAGGGTATTCAGGATGAGCGCGTTGTGGCTCAGATGAGTGCTTTGACGGAGGCTATCCGTGAGAAGCGTGTGCTGGTGAAGCATGTTCCGGGCCATACGGGCCACGGTTTGCAGGAGAGTAGCGACTCTGTGTCGAAGATGCATCGCCATTTTCCGGGGCAGATCGTGGATAAGCGTCATCAGAGCGAGTTTAATCAGCGTTGCGAGTCGATTATTACTGCTTTGTCGGGTTGTGCGAAGGCTGTTCGCCTGCTTGCGCCGGAGTGGTTGCAGATTAAACCGTCTTCAATCCATGCGGGAAACCGTTTATGGCGCTAAACTAGTGCAGGGTAGAAATGAACGCGCGATACATTCGCCGCATACGAGGGTATGCGATGTCGGAGGTGTCGCGTGTTTCTTTTTGCCCTTTTGTCTTTTCTGTATGTGCTTTTGCGCGGCTGGTCTGCAGTGATAGATGCCCAGCGGTGGGGATAGAATTGTGTGAAGGATTTCTGAATTTCCCGATCTGTCGAGCGGGCGCACACTTCACCGATTTTTAGGGACCTAATTTATGCAGTTTCTTCTTCCTCCTCCTGATTCTTCTCTATATATTCCGTTGGT
>NZ_CALJRY010000237.1 GCF_937976295.1 uncultured Rothia sp.
CGGCAGATGCGGGAGAAAGTAGCTTAGGTATCTTCACCCCATCAATCCTAAAGGGTCAGAACGCACGATGCACCATTTCAGCCCGTGAATGGCTTATATGACGCACCGTAGCTCGCCCGCACCAGCCGCCTCTACCCGCATCCTCCCCGGTAAACCCACCCGGTACCCCACCAACACCGGGCAGAGCGCGGGCGTTACACTTAGTGGGTACACGAAGACCAGACACAGACACGAGGCCTGCCATGACCGCACCCGCAGAATACACCGAAGAAACCGCCGACCTCTCAGAAACCACAGCCCCCTCAGAAACGGTCGAGGCACCCGAGATTGACACTGCTGACACTGCTGACACCGCCGTCACCTCCGAAGAAGGTGGTGTGCTCATCCTCGGCGGCACCCCCATCGGCAACCTCGCTGACGCCTCCGACCGACTGCGCTCAGCCCTCGCCACCGCAGACCTCATCGCCGTTGAAGACACCCGCAAACTACGAACCCTCGCCTCCGGGCTTGGCGTGCGTACCCGCGGCCGCGTCATCGTCAACCACGACCACAACGAAGAAGAACGTAGCGAAACCATCGTGCAAGCGGTACAGGACGGCCAGCGTGTGCTGCTGCTCTCGGATGCGGGCATGCCCACCATCTCCGACCCCGGCTACGTTGCCGCCGCAGCCGTCGCAGAAGCCGACCTGCCCGTCACCGTGGTGCCCGGCCCCTCCGCGGCGTTGACCGCGCTCGCGCTCTCCGGCCTGCCCACCGGACGATTCACCTTCGAAGGCTTCCTCGCCCGCAAGGGCTCCGAGCGCACCCGCCGCCTCGCATCGCTGGCGGGGGAGGAGCGCACCATGATCTTCTACGAATCCCCGCACCGCACCGCCGCAACCCTGGCAGACTTCGTGCAGACCTTCGGCGCTGACCGCCGCGGAACGGTCAGCCGTGAGCTAACCAAGCTCCACGAAGAGGTTCGACGCGGTACCCTGGCTGAGCTTGCCGAATGGGCTGAGTCTGAACGCGTCCGCGGCGAAATCGTCATTATTGTCGAGGGAGCTCAAGCCCCCGAAACCCCCCAAGCGCAGGACGTAGTGCAGCTGGTCCTCGACCGTGTAGCGGGCGGCGAGCGCCTCAAGAGCGCCTGCGCCGCGGTCGCCGCCGAGACCGGCACCTCCAAACGTGACCTGTACGAGGCGGCGCTGGCTGCCCGTTCTGAATAACCCACATCCGAATAACCCAGAATTACCCCCCAGCTTTACCACCAAGTTTTATCCCAAGGATTTATCAATGTGTCAGAGCCATCCCGGTCCTGAAATCACCCAGGAGTACCTGAACTCCCTCGCCGCCCTGGCGAACTACACCCTGCCCACCCCCGCGGCACTTCGGGCAACCGCCCTGCCTAACGGCTGGGAGCCGGTGCCCGGTGAAGTACCCGCACCCTATCAGGCGGAACTCTACACCGGCATCAGTGACGCCGAAGGCGGAGAAGGAACCCGCCGCCGCTCCACCACCGGCGAGAATGGCCGCAGCCGTAATCTGGTCTTCCCGCCCGCTCCCGAGCCGCTGCCGTACCCCATCGTGGATAACCACACCCACATGGACCTACTCGACGGAGAAGTAGAAATCAGCGCCCGTGACGCACTCGACGCCGGCGAAAAGCTCGGCATTGCCGCTATCGTGCAGGTCGGATGCGATATTCCCTCCTCCCTGTACGCGGTCGCCGCCGCCCAGGCTGATGAGCGTGTCCTCGCCGCCATTGCGATTCACCCCAACACTGCTCCCGAGCTGGCGGCAGCCGGTCAGCTGGAGGCGGCCCTCGCCACCCTCGACGAGCTCGCCACTGCCGACCGCGTGCGCGCTATTGGTGAGACTGGCCTGGACTATTTCCGCACCGGCGAAGAAGGCATGGAGGCGCAGCACTACAGCTTCCGCGAGCATATTCGCATTGCGAAGAAGCACAACCTGGCGTTGCAGATTCACGACCGTGACGCGCACGAGGATGTTGTGCGCATCCTGGATGAAGAGGGCGCGCCGGAACGTACCGTGTTCCACTGCTATTCGGGTGGCCCGGAGCTTGCCGCGATCTGCAATGAGCGCGGCTGGTACATGAGCTTTGCAGGCACGGTGACGTTCAAGAATTCGAAGGGTATTCAGGAGTCGTTGGCGATGGCTCGCCCGGAGCTGATTCTGGCTGAGACGGATGCACCGTTCTTGACCCCGCATCCGTTCCGTGGCCGCCCGAATGCGTCCTACATGACGAATTACACGGTGCGGTTCATGGCGGCTCACCGCGGTGAGGAGCTGGAGGCGCTCTGCCGCCGTATCCGTGAGAATTCGGAGCGGGTTTACGGGCAGTGGTAGGCGCGTACAACCTGTAGCGGATATCTACTCTGAGTCGCCTCGCGGCGTGTGCCCTGCGTGCTAGACTGTAGCAACTACAAACAATTCACTCAAACAGCTATGCCATGATCTGGTCTGCAGTATTTAGGTACGTATAGTGCCTCAATGATGTGTTCAAAATTTGGTGCTGCAAACGTCCCTACGAGATTTTATGTTGAGCACCCGGTAGCTGGTGCTTTAGGAGGACACTATGGCAAAGATTCTGAAGTATGTTCTGGGCCTGGATGGCGCGAACCGTTTTGAATCGTTCTATTCGGTGGGCGCGCCCGCGAAGGATTTCGTGCCTTATTCTGCGGTGGATAACCGTGATAATCATGTGACCGATGACGAATTTGATGTTGAACTTTTCCGTAGCCGTTGGCATCGTGACCCCACCCCGGCTGAGCGCGGTTGCATGCTCAGCCACGTGAAGATGTGGGAGGACTTTGTCGCATCGGATGCTGACTGGGCTCTGATTGCTGAGGACGACATCCTTATTTCTCCGGA
>NZ_CALJRY010000238.1 GCF_937976295.1 uncultured Rothia sp.
TCCGGGGTGTCGAAGCCGCGCGAGCGCAACCACTCCACGGCGATGGGACCGGACTTATCCTCGTACACGCCGCGGGCTGCGCGGGTGGAGGCGACAATGACCAGGCCGGTGAGATTCTCCGGCATGGTGTAGTCTTCGCTACTCATTGGCTTTCCTTTTCTGTATCTATCAGGTGACAGTGGGGTCGGTGGGGTCGGTGTGCCGCCGGGGCTTAGGAGTCCTCGCGGACGGACCAGTCGCCGGACTTGCCGCCGCTCTTCTCCAGAACACGAATATCGGTAATGACGGCGTGCTTATCGACTGCCTTAATCATGTCGAAAACGGTCAGCGCTGCCGAGGAGACGGCGGTGAGCGCCTCCATCTCCACACCGGTCACGCCGCGGGTCTTCACGGAAGCCTCAATACGCACGAAGTCGGTGCCACGCTCGAAATCCACCGTAATCTTGCCCAGGGGCAGCGGGTGGCAGAGGGGAATGATTTCCGGGGTGCGCTTAGCGCCCATGATGCCGGCAACACGTGCAACCGGAAGTGCGTCACCCTTGGGCAGGTCAGCGTCAAAAATCATGGCGATAACGTCTTCGCGGGTGCGCACGGTCGCCTCGGCCAGGGCGGTGCGGGTGGTGACCGACTTCTCCGTAACGTCCACCATGTGCGCCGAACCGTCGGCGCGCACGTGGGTCAGTTCCTGGTTGGGCTGCGAAGTAGAGGTCATCGTTTCTCCTGGCTTCTGCGCGGTATCCTTCTGCCGCGAATCGTTACTTAGTGTGAGTCTCAATTATTCCTTGTCGTTCAGACAAAGAACAACGCAGGGGGCGTTTCGCTTAGTTATCGGTGAGGCGAATGCGGTGGTAGGGCACTGCCTCTCCCCCGGTGTAGGTGGTTCCGGGCGCCAGCTCAATGAGCACATCCGCCTGGGCGGCGCGGTGCAGCAGGTGCGAGCCCGAGAGGACGTCCGGGTAGAGCTCCACCCGGTAGGTTCCGGGTTCCACCTCGACCATGGCGAGGGTGCCGCGCAAGAACTGGCGCTTAGTCGCCGGTGCGGTGAGCGGAGTTTCGGTGACGAGCACGCCTCGCGGTGCGTTATTCAGGGTTGCCTGTTCGGAGGCGACCGCGTAGGGCACACCGTAGGGGCCGCCGGCACGCAGGTAGGGGCGCAGAATCAGTGCGTACGAGATGAGCGTGCTCACCGGGTTTCCGGGGAAGGAAATCATGGGCACGCGGTGGCCCTTGAAGTCGAGCAGGTTCACGCCCTGGGGGCCGCCGGGCTGCTGGCTGACGTGGCCAAACCAGGAGACGGGCACCAGAATATCGGCTTCGTGTGCCTTGGCGATGGCGTTGCGGACCACCTCGTATTTACCGTGGCTAATACCGCCGGAGGTGATGATGATGTCCGGTTTGAAGCTCTCGTACTCTGCAGCGAGGCGGTGCAGTAGCTCGATCGGGTCGTCACCGATAGCGATGCGGCGCACCTCCGCTCCGTCTTCGCGGAGCATGGCGGTGAGCATGGGGCCGTTGGCGTCAAAAATCTGGCCCTGGGCGAGTTCCTGAGTGGTGGCACTTCCGTCTTCTTCAACGCCGGAGAGAATCTCGTCACCGCCGGTACACACGAGCACGCGAGGACCAGCCGCAACGGTCAGGCGCGCGTAGCCCTGGGATGCGAGCGCACCAAGCAGGGCGGGGGTGATGCGTTCGCCGGCGCGTGCGAGGATCTGGCCGGTGACGACGTCTTCGCCGCGGCGGCGCACGAACTGTCCGGGCTTGCCGGGGGCGAGTTTGACCTTTTCGCTGGGGCGGCCGAAAGATTCGGGTAGGTCGGGGTATTCAATGCGTTCGGACTGTTCGACGGGGATGACGGCGTCATAGCCCTTGGGCATGGGTGCGCCGGTCATGATGGGGTAGGTCAGGTCTTCGGAGGAGCGGGAACGCTGGAGGGGGCGGCCGGCGGGGATTTCGCGTCCGACGGTGAAGATGCGGTCGTCGCGTTCTGCAGCTTCGGCAGTGAGGGCGTAGCCGTCCATCTGGGAGTTGTCGAAGCTGGGTACGTCCATGCGTGCGGTGACGTCTTGGGCGAG
>NZ_CALJRY010000239.1 GCF_937976295.1 uncultured Rothia sp.
TGGCGCAGGCCAGCAATGGCCCCCCACAGATTGTCGCCCCGGAACATGCAGGGGGCGGGCCAGGTGCTGAAGTCGCAATGGGTGGCGTTGCCTTCCAGCAGCTGTAGCATCCCGTGCTGGAACACGCCCTGCGGGGGCAGGCCCTGCACGGCATACGTGGTGCCCGTGTCATCGGGCATGGTGCCTATGTGGCCATCCAGGAAATGCACGCGGGCCATGGCATCTTCCAGGAAAGGCTTGATCTTGGCCAGCCCCTTGAACAGGTCCTCGGGGATGGGCACGGGGTTCCCCGGCTTGCTCAGGATCTTAACGAAGTCCGGCCAGTTCGTTTCGTTGAGCTGCGTGCGCAGCCACTTGCCGCTTTCAAAGTGGAACGTCACACTGTGGTTATCCTTCTGCAACCACGTGGGCGCTTCCTTAACCCTCAGCAGCTCCGTGACGGCCATCCTGGGTATGCACATGCGGTGTGCAAACGGCTTGGGTAGCCGTGTGGCAGCCAGGCACACGTTATTCGTGGCGTACACCATGTCGCCGTCAACAATAACGCCCATGCTCCAGAGCCGCGACGCATCTTCTCCGATAAACGGCTGCACGCGGGCAATGGCCGCCACCAGGGCGGCACCGTCAAATGCATCGTACCGCTGCCCCGTGGGCTTGACGTGCGGGGTCTCCCCGTCTATGCAATCAATGAGCGCCCGGAACTTGCCGCTGGCCACCTTCAGCCGGCCGGCACCCGTCATACTCAAGCTGACCACATCATCACAGCTCGCAATGGCCTTAACAAACGGCACGGCCTTCGGGTTGCACTGCAGCTCCACGTCAATGGGGGCACTCAGCGCCAGCACCCCGTTATAGCTGCGGATGGTGCCCCCTTCGATGCAGAAATGCGTAATGGCAGGGATGAAGTCCTTCTTGCCTACGGCACCTTGGACGAACTTGAGGGTGGAAAGCATTAGAAGAGCTCCTGCACGGCGTCTTTGAATACCTCCGGCTTGGCGCTCAGGTTGCGTTCCATTTCACCGTAGGCCCACAGGTTGTACGCGAAGCGGCTCTGGTAGCACGTACTCAGGCGCTCGTAGCTGTACCCCTGCTCTAACAGCATGTTACAGACGAACTCCTTTTCCTGGGGGGACAGCGTGTTGACGTGCTCCCCGAGGTCATGCTTCGCGGGGTTGTTCTCACTGATGTTAATGTTCCCGTACAGCGGGTGCATGATGGCCCCGAAGGCCGCCGTCTGCACCCACGAAGAAGAGTCGCAGCTCCACCACGGGTACCGCTCCATGATGGGGATACTGGTGATACCGAAGCCGTGCACCTTGAGCTTCGGCCTGCCGCTCCCATCCACCAGGTAACGGTCCCACACCCTGTCCAGCCAGATCTGGAGCTGTTTGTTGCTGCTGCCCACCATGCCGCCCAACGTGATGTAAGGATACTTGCGCACGTAGAGTTCCAGGTACCGCTCATCCTCGCCGGCGTGGAAGCACGGCAGGGGCGTTACCCCACGTGCTTCCATTTCCTGCTGGTTCTTGTACGTCTCCAGCGGGTCGCCGATGCCGTCCAGCACCGACGCAATCAGCACTCCATCCTCTTTGCGGATGAGGTCGATGTTCCGCTTGATGTACGCGCAGTACTCACTAACTTTTAGCTCCACGCCCAGCGTGTACGCCGAGAACGCCCCTGAGTCCAGGAATACCTGTGCGCGGTCCTGCCGCATGACGTCCACGAAGCTCTGCTTCTTGACGTAATGGTAACTCTCCAGGATGTGCTGCACGTTGTCACAGTCGTGCTGTTCCTGTTCGTTCATTTTGTCGTATACCCCGCCGCCCTTGCGGGCATTGTTGGAGTACACGGCTGCGGCGTAGACGTACATGATGTGGTCATCCGATGGCCATGCGAAGGAACTCGTTGCGCGTTTCGGGCTCGTCACGCATGGCCCCGCGCAGGGCGCTCGTAATGGTGTGGTGCCCCTGCTGGCAGATGCCACGGCTTTCCATGCACATGTGCCGGGCTTTGATGACCACACCTACACCAGCGGGCTTGAGGTGCTCATTGAGCGCGTCTGCAATCTGGGAGGTAAGCCGCTCCTGCACCTGCAGCCGCCGCGCAAACACTTCCACCAGCCGGCTGAGCTTGCTCAGGCCCACTATACGGCCATTGGGGATGTAGCTGATGGTGCACGTGCCGAAGATGGGGGCTAGGTGGTGCTCACAGTGGCTGTACAGCGGGATGTCCTTGACCGTGACCATCTGGTCGTAGTTATCGGCCCCATCCTCGAACACCTTCAGCACGGCGGCCGGGTCCTGGCTGTAGCCGGAGGTCCAGAACTCCCACGCTTTCTGTGCTCGCGCCGGCGTGTCCTTGAGCCCCTCCCGATCGGGTTCGGGGTCCAGGTGCTGCAGCAAGCGGGTGAACACATGGGTTTTCGGTACCGGCGCAATCTGGCGCTCGTGCCACGGGAACACATGCCGCACGGTGGGGTCCGCGTACAGAATGCCCCGCAGCAGGTTAACGTCGGCGCGGCTCCCTTCCCTGCGAGCATCCACCAGGCACAGCTGCAGCAGGCTATCGGCGGCGTCTTGTGTCAGCACGCTGTGGAACACGGCCTGCGCATCCTCGTACCGCTCCACGGGCGTAATGGGCACCCCCGCAATAGGGCGCAGGTACTCCAGGCCCTGCCGGTCGTCTTCCGTGGGGCAGAAGACTTCCAACATGAGCTTGTTTTCTTGCTTCAGCAGCCACGTGCGCAGCTTCTGCGCCAGCATGTCGGCCAGAGAAATGGTCAGGTACACTGACCATTCGCGTTTCACAGTTTGTACGTCGCCTTGCATTTTGCCGTTTCCTCCACAACACACTCCACCAGCGTCACCCCGTACTGCGCCAGCAGCCCCGGGGCAACGTCCTCCACCATCCACTTGGCCAGGTTCTCAGCCGTCGGGTTAAACGGCACCAGCACCACGCCCAGCGTGTTCACGTCGCGCAGGGTCTGGGCCAGGGGGTCCTTTTCCCACATGATGAACTTGTGGTCCAGGCGCTGTTCCAGGTACTCGCACAGCGTCTGCTTGATGCAAGAGAAGTCCACCACACGGCCCACCTTGTCCAGTTCCTGCGCTTGGCAGGTAAAGTGGAAGCGGTAGTTATGGCCGTGCAGGTGCCGACACTTGCCCTCGTGGCCTACGACGCGGTGGCCGCAGCTGATGTCGTGGTAGCGGCTGCAGGTGATGGTTCCCATTACAGATCCTTGCCAATGATGGAGAGGGCCTCGATGTTCCGGCGGGTGCACAGCACGTCGTCCGGGTCGGGGTCAATGAGGTACGGGCACGGCGGGTTCACCGGGTCCCGGAGAGGGATAACCACATGGGGGATGCCGCTTTGCTGCACGGCCCGCATCGTGGTGTCATTGGGCCGCAGGTACACGTAGATCTTCCGGTAGTGCGCCCCGTACAGCTCATACCAGTCCCGCAGCCGCGCCGCCAGCGTGTCCACGTAATACCTGTCCGTGGCCTCGTCGCTGTACCTGTCGTCCCAGTCATACCGGCTGTACATGCTGTTCGTGATGGGGAAGCTCTCGTGCACCACTCCTGCATTCGTCAGGTGGATGTAGTCGCAGCTGTCTTGCACGTCCAGGTCGTCCAGCACAGACTTGATGGCCACATGGATATAGCTCTTGTGGTACGGCTTAGCGTGGCTGCAGGTGGTAAGGAAGGCGAAGGGTGGCCAGCACTCTTCGTTTTCATCGCACGTGCGCGCCCGTTCCGCCGCCAGCGTGGCCCAGTCGCTGCGCCAGATGCTACTGAAAATGTCCACGTGCTCCTTGCACGGCCCCACGTAGTACGTCGTTTGGATCTTCTTCACATCATACCTCGCAGTGTGCGCCGAATGGCATCCAGGTGGATATCGGCTTGGCGGTAATTGTAGGTGGCGGGCAGTTCCATCTTGCCCTCCGCGTGTGCCCGCAGCACCAGCGGGTCCGGCAGCATGGCCCGTTCAAAGCCCTCGGTCCGCAGTACGTTGGCATGGTTCTTGCCGGTGGGCGGGTATTTGCCGTCATAGCTGGTGTGGCTATAGGCCAGGCTGGCCCAGCACTCCGGCATCGTGTAGGCCAGTTCCACGCCCTTCCACTTCGGCAGGTGCAGCAGCGGCGTAACAATGCGCACCTCGGGGTCAGCGAGGCTCTCCCGAAACGTCGCTTCGGTTTTCTTGATGAAGGCCTCGGTGCAGTCCGGGTAATTGGCGTTGTCCGCCTGGCTCACGCCCGTTACCACAATCTTTGCCCCGATGCTCAGGGCAAAGTTCATCGCGATGGTCAGGAAGAACAAGTTTCGCATGGGGACGAACGTCGCCTCCACGTTCTTGCCCGTTTCCTTTTCCATCTGCTCGAAGCTCTCGTACTCCTTGGGGGCTTCCTGCGTCACCAGCGGGCTCGTGCTGCGCAGCACCTGCGGCACCGCCAGCACGGTGAGCGGCACCTTGGCCAGCTTGGCAATGTTACGAGCGGAGTCCAGCTCAATGCTGTGCAGCTGGCCGTAGTCAAACGTCAGGCAGTGTACGTCCCACCCCCGCTTCTTGGCCCACCACAGGCAGGTCGTGCTGTCCTGCCCGCCGCTGAACACGATTACGCATTTCTTACCCATTTCAGCCATTTTCTTACCCCATTCTTACCCTATTCCAATCCCAGCAGCTTGTGAACCTGCAGCTGCACGATGTACCCATGCGCGAGGGCGCTGGCCACCACGGCCCGTCTGTTACGTTCGTTCTGTTCCGGGTCCTGGCTGTCCATAGGCTGCAGGTACACCGGCTTCTTGCTGCCAGGCGCGGGCCGGGCAACGTAGGGAACGGCCGTATGCCGCAGCGCCGTCATGGGCAGCCCATCCTGCGCGTGCATATCCTCCTGCTCCATCACGTATTTGTAGCAGCATGCCGCCTCGTGCGCGCCGGGGTTAATGCGCCCCGTCTTGGGGCTGCACACCACGTACACCCCCCGCCGCTTGCCAATGTCGTCCGCATACGGCCAGGGGCTCGGGGGCAGCGTGCCGTTCGTTTCCCCCTGCACATAGTGCCCCGCTTCCGTGAGTACCTTGAACAGCGGAGCCAGGTTTTGCCGGAAGGGCTCGCCTCCGGTGATAACCACAAGGCAGCCAGGGCGGCCGCATTGCTGCGCCACCAGCATGGGCACGGTGCCCACCGCCACGCGCTTCCGGGTGCTGGCGTAGTCCGTATCGCAGCCAGGGCATTGCAAGTTGCAGCCGGCCAAGCGGATAAACACAGCGGGGGTGCCGCAGAAGGGGCCTTCCCCCTGCAGCGTGTAGAACACGGAGTGCACGTCCAGGTACTCCCCGGACTGCCGGTCCAGTTTTTCAATAGGTTGCAGATTGATCTTCATGGTGTGGAGTTGACCCCCAGTGTGGTTATCCTACCGGGGGTGGGGTTGCACAATGCCGGCCTATGTTACACGCCCAGCAGCTTATCCAGCATCTGGCCCAAGTCGTTGGCCCCGCACAGCTCGCCCCACTCTTGGTAGCTCATGCGGTGCCCGAGGTACTTCGTGTAGATGTTCTGCGCACGGACAACCTTCATGCCGTCTTCCGAGCATTCGATGGTCATATCCCAGTCGTTGCCCATGTCGCGGGTCCACTCGTTAATGCTGGCCACGGCGAACAGTCCGTCCTGCCCGTAGTACCGGGGCAGAATCACCTCGTACAGCGTGCGTAGCGCCGCGTCTGCATCATCGTACCTGTCGCCGCAGCAGCCGCACAGCAAGCGGTGATTGTTGAACACGAACCACGGGTCCGCGGGGCCGGTTTTGGGCTGGTCTTCCGCGGCCAGCATGGGTACCCCGTGCAGGATCTTCATCAGGTCCGCCACTTCCTGCCGGCGGCTACCGCACAGAAGGAGTTTCATTTCAGGTTCTCCACTTTCAGGTCCGCGCCCACGGTTTCGAACAGCGGGTTATCGTACAGATCGCTTTCCAGCGCGGGGGTGGCCTTGCCCACGTCCTGCCAGTACGCGCACTCGTTGGCCACGTCCTGTTCCGTGGTAACACGCGCTTGACACATGAGGGCGCTGAAGTACCGATTGCGGTACACGTCCTCCGCGTACCCCGGCATGTAGGCATCCACCATCTGCCGCCAGTGGGCGCGGGCATACGCCAGGGCGTTCTGCCCTTGGATGATTTCCTTGTTCACGCACCGGAAGTCATTGATGGGCACGAAGCCCACCCCGACGCAATACCATTGCTGCACGTCGATGGTCAGCTGCAGCTGCAGCAGCAGGGCCTTCCGCAGTTCCCGCACGTCTTCCACGCTCATGGAGTTCTGGAAGGGGCGCTCGAAGGGGCCGTAGACCTTGCGGTAGCCGTACTGCCCCATGGAGGGGTTATCGCCGCGGAAGCCGCCGTAGTCTTTCTGGGGCTCAGGGCTCACGTTGCGCGGGTCCGTGGTCCATGCTACCCCCTTGTTCTTCCAGCGGCGTTCCGCATCCGTGGTAATCTCAGGAGCGAACTTCACTTGCTTCCACGGCTGCACGTTGCATGCGTACTCGGCCTCGGACTGGAACTTGTAGCAGAACCACCGCACGGAATTGTCCCAGTCCGGGTTCAGGTCCACCTGCGTCGTGCGCATGGTCAGGGGCACATAGCCGGAGGTGAAGGTGTAGTAGCTGAAGGGGCGGGCGCGTTCCAGCTGCTCATTGAAGAGCTTGAAGAAGGCCTCCGTGCGCACCTTCTCGGCTTCCACAGCCGCCGGGTCTTCCTTTTCGGGTTCCGGCTTGGGCTGCACCACGCCGCAAGCCGCCCCCGCGCAATACGCATTCTGCGGCGGCTTCTGCTCTTCTTGGGGCTTGGGCTGCTCTTGGGGCTTGGGCTGTTCCTGCTGCGGGTTGGTATTCTGGTTGACCACAGGCGGGGGCACAACGGCCCCGGTGTGGTTATCCACGCTTTTGGTGCTGGTGCCGCCACCACCGCCGCAGGCGGCC
>NZ_CALJRY010000240.1 GCF_937976295.1 uncultured Rothia sp.
GGTCGGTTGCTACGATGGCGCGCTGGCGTACCGGCAGGGATTCTGCGGCGGGGTAATTCTCGGAGGTGGTTTCCTGCGGAGTTTCAGTCACGGTGGACTCCTTCTCATAGATGCCGGAAAGGGCTCACCACGCAGAACCTGGCATCCGGCGACACAATATTTCACCCCGAATATAACAGGAACTTAGGGTTCACTAACCTAATATGTCATCGTTGTTCGCGCAGGGGCGAGAGATCGTTACCCCCATTACGCCTCCCGCAAAAGGCCCCTGAACGAAAGCTGGGAATTTCCTGGATTAACGCTTAGAGAAACTTTAACCGTAGAATATTCCGGTAACAACAGTGTCACCTCCCCAACACACCGGGAAGTGACACTTTTTTATGCGGGATCGGAACCCCGAACCCCGCCCCTACGAGAGTATCTACGGATTTTCACGAATGTCTTCTGAGAACACCGCGGCTCCCCAGAACCCCAAGGCAGAAGCCCAGGGCGCACTGGACCGTTACTTCAAAATCAGCGAACGTGGCTCCACCATCGCAGCAGAATTCCGAGGCGGCCTCGCCACCTTCTTCGCGATGAGCTACATTGTCGTGCTGAACCCCCTCATCATCGGCCTCGGCAAGGACGCATCCGGCAACGCCCTCGGCGCACCGCAGGTCGCAGCAATGACCGCACTGGTCGCAGGCGTCATGACCATCCTCATGGGTGTCGTCGCCAAGCAGCCCTTCGCCATGGCGGCAGGCCTCGGCGTGAACGCGCTACTGGCAACCACCATCGCCTCCACCCCCAACCTGACCTGGCCCGCCATCATGGGCCTCGTCGTCTGGGCTGGTGTGCTGATGACCATCCTCGTGCTGACCGGCTTCCGCACCGCAGTGTTCAACGCGGTCCCCGAATCGCTCAAGGTCGCAATCGTCGTCGGTATCGGCTTCTTCATCGCCTTCATCGGCCTCGTCAATGCGGGTATTATCCGCCGCATGCCCGACGCAGCAGGCTCCACCGTGCCCGTCTCCTTCGGTGTGAACGGCCACCTGCTCGGCTGGCCCACCCTCGTCTTCCTCTTCGGCCTGTTCCTCACCATTGCGCTGTTCATCCGCAACGTGAAGGGTGCAATCCTCTACGGCGTGCTCGCCTCCACCGCCCTCTCCATCATCCTGGAGAAGGTCGTGCCCTCCGGCAGCTCGCTTGAGTCCCCCACCGGCTGGTCCCTGAACGTCCCCGTCTGGGACTCCAGCACCAGCAAGCTCCCCGACTTCTCCCTGTTCGGCTCCGCTGACCTGTTCGGCGCCTTCGGCACCCTCGGCGGCATGGCTGCAGTTCTGCTGATCTTCACCATCCTCATCTCCGCGTTCTTCGACGCAATGGGCACCTCCGTCGGTCTCGCAACCGAAGCAGGCACCATCAAGGACGGCCAGATCGAGAACATCGACAAGGTCCTGCTCGTGGACGCCCTCGGCTCCGTAGCCGGCGGCGGCACCTCCTCCTCCGCAAGCCAGATCTTCGTGGAATCCGCAACCGGTATCGGCGCGGGCGCACGCACCGGCTTCGCGAACATCGTCACCGGCGCACTGTTCCTCGTCGCGATCTTCCTGTCCCCGCTGGTCACCATCGTGCCCTTCGAAGCTGTTGCACCCGCAATGGTGTTCGTTGGCTTCCTGATGATCCGCCAGGCAGTGAATATCGACTGGAACGACTGGGGTCTGGGTATCCCCGCGTTCATGACCATCATCTTCATGCCCCTGTCCTACTCCATCGCGGACGGTATCGGCGCAGGCTTCCTGTCCTACGTCTTCATCCGCCTGGTGCAGGGTCGCGGCAAGGAAGTTCACTGGCTCATGTACGTGGTTTCCGCAGTGTTCCTCATCTTCTTCGCTAACGGCCTGATTACCGGCTGGATGAGCTAAATACATCGGGTGCCTCACCCTCCACACGTGGAGGCGCAGGCACCAGCTGGGCGGGGTATCGGCACCTTTGGTGTACCGGTACCCCGTCCTGCGCTATTCTTCCCCTGCCTCGGCTACTGGCTCCAGCTGCTCATTCCAGCTACGTGAGCTGGATACAGGCGGAAGGGGAAACACCACATCACCGACTGAACCGCCGCACACAACGCGTTTCACCGGCACAAGCTACGCGGCGGCGCCTACAATGGTTGAACCATTGTGGCGCCCAACCCGTGAAATTTACCCGCGGGCTTCACCCGTGAAACCGGCGGCGCGACAGTACACACCGAACAACATCAACGGATCCTCACATGTCTGAACCCCAGAAGGCGGCAGCGCCCACCAGCGCACTCGACCGCTACTTCAAGATTTCCGAACGCGGCTCCTCCATCGCCGCAGAATTCCGCGGCGGCCTCGCCGCATTCTTCGCCATGAGCTACATCGTGGTGCTGAACCCCCTCATCATCGGTACCGGTGCCGACGCCTCCGAACGCACCCTCGGTATCGCACCCGTCGCGGCTGTGACCGCGCTGGTTGCCGGCGTGATGACCATCCTCATGGGTGTTATCGCCAAGCAGCCCTTCGCGATGGCGGCTGGCCTGGGCGTGAATGCGCTGCTCGCCTCCACCATTGCCACCACCCCGAACCTGACCTGGGCAGATATCATGGGCCTGGTCGTTCTTGCCGGTCTGATCATGACCGTTCTGGTGCTCACCGGCTTCCGTACCGCGGTGTTTGAGGCGGTCCCCGAGTCGCTCAAGACCGCGATTGTGGTCGGTATCGGCTTCTTCATTTCCTTTATTGGCCTGGTCGACTCCGGCATTATCCGCCGCATGCCTGACGCTGCCGGTTCCACCGTTCCGGTGACCCTTGGCGCGGGCGGTCACCTGCTCGGCTGGCCCACTCTCGTCTTCCTCTTCGGCCTGTTCTTCACCATCGCCCTGTTCATCCGTAACGTGAAGGGCGCAATCCTGTGGGGTGTGCTCGCCTCCACCGCGCTGTCCCTGATTCTGGAGGCGCTTGTCCCCTCCGGTTCCGTGACGAAGGCGGCAACCGGCTGGTCCCTGAACGTGCCCTCCTTGGATGACATGAAGTTCACCACCCCGAACTTCTCCCTCATCGGTTCCGCTGACCTGTTCGGCGCATTCACCCACATTGGCCCGCTGGCTGCTTCGCTGCTGGTGTTCACTATTCTGCTGTCCGTGTTCTTCGACGCGATGGGCGTTTCGGTCGGTCTTGCCGCCGAGGCTGGCACCATGAAGGACGGCAAGGTTGAGGACATCGACAAGGTCCTGCTCGTGGACGCTTTCGGTTCCGTTGTTGGTGGTGGCGCGTCCGGTTCGGCGAACCAGATTTTCGTGGAGTCCGCTACCGGTATTGGTGCGGGTGCACGCACCGGTTTTGCGAATATTGTGACCGGTGTGCTGTTCCTGCTGGCGATTTTCATCTCCCCGCTGGTCACCATCGTGCCCTTCGAGGCAGTTGCTCCGGCGCTGGTCGTGGTCGGCTTCCTGATGATTCGCCAGGCAGTGAATATTGACTGGACCGACTGGGGTCTGGGTATTCCGGCGTTCTTGACCATTATTTTCATGCCGCTGTCGTACTCGATTGCGAACGGTATTGGTGCCGGCTTCGTGTCCTACACTTTCATTCGCCTGGTGCAGGGCCGCGGCAAGGATGTGCACTGGCTGATGTACCTGGTGTCCGCGGTGTTCGTGATCTACTTCGGTATGGGCATCATTAACGGCTGGACTAGCTAAGTCCGCTAGTCTACATATTTGCTGAGGGCAGGTTCCTGAGGCGGCTGAGAACGTAAGTTTTCAAGCTGTCGAAGGACCTGCCTTTTGTGTATCTGGTTCGCTCATGCACGTTCCTTATCGTGCCTGGATGCGGGCGCAATTTCATGGCAGAATCATTCCGTTTCCGGTATGATTCTGCCATGATGTCCGTTCAAGAGTATGCCCAAGAAGCTCAGGTTTCGGAGCGAAGCGTGCGCGCCCGCCTAGAACGCGGAATGCTCCAAGGGCGTAAATTGGGAAGCCGCTGGGTTGTCGATGCTCTTCCCGCTGCGCACCGCAGCAATGCTGGCCGCCCTATTTCCTTCGATGCGTTCAACGCTTTGGCGCGTTACTGCGACGGCCAGTCGTCTGTTCTATCTGCTGAGGAACGCCGCAGGGCAAAAGAACGCGCCTCAGCAATTCAGGCGCAAGGACCTGCGTCTGTTGAGCGATACCGAGCCCGCCGCGGGCTGAAAGTACATCATCTGCAGGCTCCTCCCGCTGAGATTCCAGCAATTTTGGAAGACCCTGCATTGTCACTTACTGGCATCAGTAGCGATATTTCGCAGGTGTACGGCTCAATGGTTGATGCATACGTCTCGCATCAGGATTTGGGGAACATCATTTTTCTCTACAATCTGCTTCCGGCTTCCGCGGATTCAGCGAACGTTATCTTGCGTGAATGCGATGAGCCACCCCATATTCTTCCCCTGCACGTGGCGGTGGATCTTCTAGATTTGGGGGATCCGCGAAGCTCCGCTGAGGCAGAGCGTATTCTTCAAGATTCTGTTTTCAAGGAAGCATCTTAGTCATGAACGCATCACCTATTTTGATTCCTGCTATTGGAGCAGAGCGGGCCTCATGGCTAGGTCTGGCTGATATTTCAGAGATTATGCCGCGAGGATGGTCCTTGGCTGGCGGAAGCATGATGCGCCTGTTGGCTGCGGAACGAAGCTACGCAGGTTCTCGCTCCACCCACGATATCGACGTTATTCTTGATATCCGCGCTTCCCGGGCGCATATTCGTCAGTTCCATGAGGCTCTTAGCGCTGCCGGATTTTCAATTGCCGGGTTCAATGCATCCGGCCAAAATCACCGGTGGGTTCGCGGCGAAGCTCAGATAGATATCCTTATCCCTTCAGGGCAATCGGAGGCCGCTCGCACCTATGAATATCCGGGGTTTGGCCGCCTGCTAGAGACTCGTGGCGCCCAGTTTGGGCTTGAACGCACCCGTAAAGCATCTGTACTCTGCGCTAACCGCCAATTTACAGTCAACGTTCCTGATGGTTTGGGCGCTCTGTACGAGAAAGTATCGGCTCTGCTCAACAATGGAGATTCCGATAAAAATCGACATTTCCGAGACATTATTCTTTTATCTTCGGTTCTTAATTCTCAAGAACGTCGAGATATCCTGACACTTTCTGGAAAACAGATATATCGCCTTTATGACGGCCTCTCAAGATCGATTCGCGAACACACCGGCATTATTTCTGACCGCGAGCTAGAGATAGCCTCTCGTTTAGAGAACCACCTTGAAAAACTGCTAAAAGACAGAAGCTAACCAAAACAGGAAATGGCAGAATCGTTCCGGTTTCGGAATGATTCTGCCATTTCTTTTTATGCCCGCACTCTGCGCGTATAAGGGGCGTTAGCGGACGTCGCCATCCACATAGAACCAGGCGCCGTCCACCTTCTCAAAGCGCGACAGCTCATGCATGCTGCCCTTCACCCGCTCATCCGCAGGGGTGCCCGGCACCGACCGGTAGTAGGCGACAAACTCCACCGTACCGGACGCATCAAACGGGCCACCCGAAGCACCCAGAATATCCAGGCGATACCAGCGGATATCATCCTCCAACTCCAGAGCGGCCGGGCGAGTACTCGGATGCCAGCTCGCCAACAGATACGCCGCATCCCCGGTCGCAAACGCGGTAAAACGCGAGCGCATCAGCTGCTCCGGCGCGGGAGCAGTCAGCGTGCCGGAGGCGGCAAACTCGCCCAGGAACCTGCCGCAGCAGGCGCCGTACACCTCACCGCTCGAGCAGGGGCAGCGGTCATCATGGTTAAGTTCAACCTGGTTCAGTTCAGTCATGCCACCCAGTATAAAGAACGCGCCGCATCAAGAAAGTCAGCATCAAAAACCACAGCATCAAGAAAGTGCCGCACGAAGAAACGCCCGCTCCGCCGGGGATACACATCCCCCAGCAGAACGGGCGTTCTTGTTTTCAATCGTTAAGTTTGAGCGAACCTACACGGTACGCATCAGCGGCAACGCTTATTCGGCAATCGCGCGAGCCGGGGTGTCAGCCGCCGAAGGCTTACCCACGTATGCGCCGCGGTACTTAGCAGCCGGGTGGGAGTCAGCAACCTTGGTGTGGCCCTTACCGAAGATGTTCTCACGCAGGGTGTTGCCCTCGTACTCGGTGCGGTAGCGGCCGCGCTTCTGCAGCTCGGGAACAACGTACTCGATGAAGTCCTCGAAGGAACCCGGGGAGACGTGGTACGCCAGGTTGATGCCGTCCAGGCCACCCTCGTCGATCCAGCGCTCCAGCTCGTCAGCAACCTGAACCGGGTCACCGACGATGACCTCGCCCATGCCGCCGATGGTGGTGTGCTCGGCGATAGCCTTGCGGGTCCACTTCTTGTCCTTCGCCTGCAGGGTGAAGGGGGTCAGGAAGGACTGAATCGACTCGGTCTGCACGTAGTTCAGGATCTCGTCCTCGTCGAACTGGGACAGGTCAACACCGGACCAGCCGCCGATGATAGCCTGTGCAGATTCGAGGTTGATGTACTTCTTGTACTCCTCGTACTTTGCCTTTGCCTTCTCCTCGGTCTCATCCACGATGACCGAGAGCATTGCGAGGATCTTCACGTCGTCGCGGCTACGGCCCTGCTCCTCGGCAGAGGCACGAATACGGTCGGTCACAACGCGGGTCAGGTCCGGGCGCAGGGCGCTGATGAACACAGCCTCAGCGTGCTTGCCGGAGAACTTCTGGCCGCGGCTGGATGCACCAGCCTGGAAGATCACGGGGGTGCGCTGCGGGCTCGGCTCGGTCAGGGAGATGCCGGGCACGGAGAAGTACTTGCCCTTGTGGCCAATCGGGTGGACCTTGGAGGGGTCAGCATAGATGCCGCGTTCGCGGTCCTTGACGACTGCACCGTCTTCCCAGGAGCCTTCCCACAGCTTGTAGCAGACGTCCAGGAACTCGTCAGCAATGTCGTAGCGCTCGTCGTGCGGAATCTGGGTGGGCAGACCCTGGTTCTCAGCAGCCGAAGGCAGGTAAGAAGTCACAACGTTGAAGCCGACGCGGCCCTCAGTGAGGTGGTCGAGGGAGGCGTAGCGGCGAGCCAGGGTGTAGGGCTGCTCAAAAGTAGCGGCAGCAGTCACGCCGAAGCCGAGGTGCTCGGTCACTGCAGCCATTGCAGAAATCTGGGTTGCGGGGTCATTCACGGGAACCTGAGCGGCACCCTCGATGGCGGGAGCGGCAGAGTTCTTGTACACGTCGTAGATGCCGACCACGTCAGCGATGAACACGGCGTCAAACAGGCCGCGCTCAAGGGTCTTAGCCAGGTCAGTCCAGTACTTGATGGTGTTGTACTCGGTTGCGCGGGAGCGCGGGTGACGCCAGAGGTCGAAGCTCTGGTGACCGATGCAGGTCATCTCGAATGCGTTAACTACGATGCGCTTCTTCTGCTCAGCCATCGATTTTCCTTTCGCGAATGATCGGGGACGATCGGGTGTACCCTGCACCCCGCGCGCCGCCTCCTGATGCCTTCTGCGTTCGGTGGTGACCTTCGTGCAGGTGGCGCGTTCGCGCCGTACTTGCCTCATTCCATTGAGGCCAGATCATCATCTGGGGCACCCCGCTACGGGAGAGGGTTGCCGCCCGGCTAGCCAGAGCTTAGCGCCGGGACTCATGATCTCGCTGTTTGAGTGTACGGGGCGCGCGGGAGGGAGGTCACCTTTGTGACGAAAAAATCTTTTTATGACGGGGGACCGAAATATTTCGTGACAAATGCGAAATAAAGAGTCATAGAAATTCACACGCGCCCGCTGGGTTGATTGAGGCGTGGCACAGCCCATAGGGTTGAAGGAGCAAACCATCCAGAGCGACCGAGAGACCTGGCTCCACGACGTCGCAGCAACCGGCACGGATTCTTCCGCCTCCCGGTGCTAACGCCAGGACCGATGGAAGTGACATGACACTCAACAGTGCAGTAACTGACGTACCCACCAGTGAAAACACCGGCCGACACGCCGTATCCACCGCCGCCGTCCCCTTGAGCTTTGAAGACGTCGGACAATCTTTCCCCGTGCCCGGCGGAACCCACGAAGTTCTTCGCGGAGTCTCCTTCACCGCAGCCCCCGGCGAGATTATCTCCGTCATCGGCTCCTCCGGATGCGGCAAATCCACCCTCCTGCGTGCAGCGGCAGGCCTGAACCGCATCACCGCAGGTACCGTGCGTATCGGCGAAAAGGCAGTGACCGGCCTCGACCCCCGCGTCGCTATCGGCTTTCAGGAACCGCGCCTGCTCCCCTGGCGTACCGTCGCCGACAACGTGGCGCTCGGACTGCCGCAGGGCACCAAAAAATCTGAAGGCGCAGCATCCGTAGCGCGTCTGCTCGACTTGGTCGGTCTGGGCGAATACGCAACCCACCGTCCCAAGGAAATTTCAGGCGGTATGGCTCAGCGCGTGTCCCTGGCGCGAGCGCTCGCACGCAACCCCGGCGTGCTGCTGCTCGACGAGCCCTTCGGTGCTCTGGACGCGCTGACCCGCATCAACATGCAGGATTTGCTGTTGGACGTGCACCGTCAAGACCCGACCACGATTCTGCTGGTCACCCACGATGTGGAAGAGGCGCTGTACCTCTCTGACCGGGTTATCGTCCTCGGTAAGGACACCCCGGAGGCGCCCGCCACCATCCAGCGCATTGTGACCGTTGACCGTTCTCACCCGCGTGACC
Organism: uncultured Rothia sp.; assembly: GCF_937976295.1. GTDB lineage: Bacteria > Actinomycetota > Actinomycetes > Actinomycetales > Micrococcaceae > Rothia. The sequence continues at coordinate 8,685 of NZ_CALJRY010000240.1, forward strand.
GCGCCGATGCAGAGATCACGGCGCTGCGTAGCGAGCTGTTGGCTGAGCTCGGCGTGGAAGATAACGCCTAAAAGCTGCTGACAAGGCCAGAGTCACAAACAAGGCCAGCGCCGCCGCATTTCATCTCATCACCACACATCATCATCTTCAGAAGCGAAAAGATTTCATCATGACTTACTCCCCGTCTCGCCGTACCGCCCTCAAGTCCCTTGCCGCAGCCGCCGCTTTTGCTACTCTGCTCAGCGCCTGCGCCGGTGAAGGTTCCGGTTCCGCTAACGCCTCCGGTGCTGCCGGTGGTGGCGACCAGAACACCGTGACCATTGACTACGCGACCTACAACCCGCTGTCTCTGATTATCCGTAAGAAGGGTTGGCTTGAGACCGCCCTCGCTGCCGAGGGTAAGAAGGTTGAGTGGGTCAAGTCGGCCGGTTCGAACAAGGCGAATGAGGCGCTGCGTAGCGGCAATATTGATGTCGGCTCGACCGCCGGTTCGGCGGCACTGCTGGCACGCGCTAATGGCTCCCCCATCAAGGTCATTAGCCTGTACTCGCAGCCGGAGTGGTCGGCTCTGGTCACCCGCAAGGATTCGGGCATCACCAAGGTTGCGGACCTGAAGGGTAAGACCGTTGCCGTGACCAAGGGTACCGACCCGTACTTCCTGCTGCTACAGGCGCTCAAGCAGGAGGGTATTTCTGCTTCGGAGCTGACCATTCAGAACCTGCAGCACGCCGATGGCCGCACCGCCCTGGATAACGGTCAGGTCAACGCGTGGAGCGGCCTGGACCCGATTATGGCTGCCGCCGAGGTGGAAAGCGGCGACGTGCTCTTCTACCGCAACCTGGACTTCAACACCTACGGCTTCCTGAACGCGACCGAGAAGTTCATTCAGTCCAACCCGACCGCTGCACAGACCATCGTGGATGTGTACGAGTACGCTCGCGCGTGGGCTAAGAAGAACCCCGAGGAGGCTGTGAAGATTCTCGAGGAGGAGTCCGGCATTAAGCACGAGACTGCTCAGGTCGTCATGGAGCGCACCCACCTGGATATTGACCCGGTTCCGGGCGCTAAGCAGGTTGAGGTTCTGAAGGGTGTCGGCCCGATCCTGGTCGAGTCCGGCGACGTTCCCTCCCAGTCCGACGTGGACAAGGCGCTCAACAGCATTGTGGACGATCAGTTCGCGAAGAAGGCTGACAGCGCAGCCGTCGAGAAGATCGCGAAGGTGGTTGAGAAGTAATGACCGCCGCACCGATTACCGCCGCCTCCAGCGCTCGCGCTGAGCGTGCCGAGAAGCGTGCCTCTTCCGTGAAGCTGCCGTCGAACCCGTTCGCCGGTAAGCAGTACCTGGGCCTGATTCTTCCCCTGGCGCTGATTGCTCTCTGGTACATTCTGAGCACCAACGGCGTGTTCACCCAGGTTCAGTTGCCCTCCCCCGACCGCGTGGTCAACGCCGGTATTGAGCTGGCGCAGCGCGGTGAGCTGGGCCGTCACGTGGCGATTTCTACTCAGCGTGTGCTGATTGGTTTCGGTATTGGCGCCGTGCTCGGCCTGGTACTGGGTGCGCTGATTGGCTTGTCTGCGCCGGTGCGTCTGATTGCCGCACCGACCATTGGTGCGTTGCGTGCCGTGCCGTCCCTGGCGTGGGTTCCACTGCTTCTGCTGTGGATCGGTATCGGCGAGAACTCGAAGGTGACCCTCGTGGCCATCGGCGCGTTCTTCCCCGTGTACACCACGGTTTCCGCTGCCCTCGCCCACGTGGACCCCAAGCTTGTGGAGGCGGCACGCGCCTTCGGTCTGAAGGGTCTGCGTCTGTTCACCACGGTTCAGCTTCCCGCGGTTCTGCCGTCGGTGGTTTCGGGTCTGCGTCTGGCGCTGGCTCAGGCGTGGCTGTTCCTGGTCGCCGCTGAGCTGCTGGGTGCATCCATGGGTCTGGGTTACCTGCTGACCGACTCGCAGAACAACGGCCGCACCGACCGCCTGCTGCTGGCTATTGTGGCGCTGGCGGTGCTCGGTAAGATTACCGACGCGCTGGTGGGCGTGTTCGAGCGTTGGGTGAAGGCAAAGTACCCCAGCAACTAGTACCCCCAGCAACTAGTGCCACAGCTAGACGCAACGCTCAGCACGCGCTGAGTTTAGGAGAGATGTCCGCCGCGTGGTTGCTCCCTGCAAGGTGAGCTAATCATCGCTACGCGCCGGAGAAAGAAGTCGGCGGGGAAACCTGTCGCCTACTGAATGATGATGATGAATCCCGCCCCGCGCCCCACAGCAGTGAGCGCGGGGCGGGGTCTTTAAATATGTCGGAATATTACGAACCAATACGCAGCATGCCGAATATGACGGTCCCCTTTGCGTCCGAGCCCGGAGCGCGCT
>NZ_CALJRY010000241.1 GCF_937976295.1 uncultured Rothia sp.
GTTCAACTCGGGCATGGCCCAGCGCATCATGGCCTCGGGCGCCTACCCGGAGGACCTGCCCCTGGAGAACCGCATCGTGTCGCGTTCCATCCAGTCGGCTCAGCACCAGGTGGAGGCCCGTAACTTCGAGATCCGTAAGAACGTCCTGAAGTACGACGACGTGATGACGGGTCAGCGCGAGACCATCTACGGTGAGCGCCGCAGGGTCCTGGAGGGCGAGGACATGAAGCCGCAGCTGCGGTCCTTCATGGAGTCTCTCGTCACGGGCCTGGTGGACGAGGCCGTGGCTGACAAGCCGGTTGACGAGTGGGATCTGCGTGCTCTGTGGGAGAATCTGCGCGGCTACTACCCGCCGTCGGTCACCCTCGAGGAGGTCGAGGAGGAGCACGGTGGCAGGAACTCCCTGATCCGCGACGACCTGGTGAACGAGCTGGTGGGTGATATCCACGCCGTCTACGAAGACACGGAGGATCGCCTGAACGCGAACCCGTTGGCGCAGGCGCAGCTGGGCGAGGAACCCATGCGCACGCTTGAGCGTCGCGTCGTCATCTCCGTGGTGGACCGCCTGTGGCGTGAGCACCTCTACGAGATGGACTACCTGAAGGAAGGCATCGGCCTGCGTGCGATGGGTCAGCGCGACCCGCTCGTCGAGTACAAGGACGAGGGCGCTCAGATGTTCCAGGCGATGGTCGAGCGCATCCGCGAGGAGTCCGTCCAGCAGGTGTTCTCCTACGCTAAGCAGTTCGAGCGTGCCCTGGCTGCCGCCGAGGAAGAAGCGGGTGGCTCGATCGCCAGCGCGTCCGTTGCTCCGGCTGAGGTTTCCGAGGCGAGCGCCGAGCCCAGCGTCGAAGAGGTTGCCGCCGCCGAGTCCGCCGCCTCCGAGGCCGCGCGCGAGGCCGTTGCGCATGCCCGCTCCGTCATGGGCAACGTGGGACGACAGAAGGCGCCGAGCCGCGTGAGCTACAGCTCCGCCGAGGGCAGCGCCTCCGGCGCTTCGCCGTCTGGCGGCAACCGCGCCGAGCGTCGCGCGGCCGCCAAGAAGCGTCGCCGTCGCTGACGTTGTGCGATAACGGGTGAGGGGTTCTCGATAGAACCCAGTGCACACCGGAGACTGAAACACCCGAGTGCTCGGGCAAATCACCCTCCAGGGTGGAGGCGACGCCGCCAGCCTCGCGAATCAGCGGCAGTAGCGCCGCCATCTCGTAGAAAGACAGGGATGCGTCCACGACGGTGTCTACGGCACCCTCAGCGAGCATACACGCCGCCCAGAACGAACCGTACGCGCGGGAACGACCCACGCAGTCCAGAAGCTGTACAAGCTCGCCAGAGCGGTCCACAGCGCCTTCAGAGGCCGCCTTCCAGGAGGAGAGGTCGGTGTACGCGGCAGACAGCTGATCCAGCTGAGTCAGCGAAGACACCTCAAGACGAGTCGCCTGCGCCAAGGACTTACCCGTGTACGCGCCCGAACCGCGAGCAGCCCACCAGCGGCGACCCAGCGCGGGTGCAGACACCACACCCACCACCGGCTCACCCTGATCCAGCAGAGCAATCAGAGTCGCCCACACGGGCACGCCGCGGCGAAAATTATCCGGCTCAGCAATCGGCGCAATCACCCACTGGCGCGACGCCTGACCGTTATAGCCAGCATGCGCACCGGCAATACCGTCACGAGTACGCACACGCGACAGCTGCGCGCGCAGAAGCTCCTCAACCTCCTGAGCCACACCCGAAGCGTAATCGGCAGGCTCCTGCACCGGCGCCTGCGGTTCCGCGGGCTCCTGAGTAGCCTGCTGCCACGGCGCCAACGGTGCCGCAGCGGGTGCCGCCTCGGCGGGCTCTATCACCTCGGATGCGGGGGAGAAGACCGGGCGGTCACGGAAACGCATGGCGCTCACACGATCGACGCTATCGGCAAGAATATGCGCAAGACGCAAATCGTCGGTGTACTGCTGGGGACGGCTCATAGTAATGCTCTTCTTCAGTATTCGGTGATGTAGTCAGCAAAAATGTGTGTGTAGTGCTGTGTGTAATGCAGGGCAGAGAACCTAGACGAGAGCGCCCAGTTCCTTCTCCGAATCGCCCTCTTCAGGAGTCAACAGCAGCAGCTTACGCAAGGACTCCAGGCGGGCGGGACCGCTCTCACCGGCATGACCGGCAGCAACGTACGCCTCCAGACCGCACTCGGGAGCCTGCGCCGCGTGAGTACACGCCTTCGGGCAATCCGCCGCACCGGGCGCCAAATCCACGAACGCCTCCACGACGGTCTCCGGCGGCACATGCGCCAGACCGAAAGAACGAATACCCGGAGTGTCAATAATCCAGGTGCCCGGCTCCATCGGCTCACCATTCGCATTCACCGGACGCAACGCCAACGCAGACGAAGAAGTGTGGCGGCCACGGCCCGTCACCGCGTTCACATGGCCGGTCGCACGCTCGGAGCCGGTCAGCGCATTCACCAGGGTCGACTTACCCACACCCGAATGGCCCAGAAGCACCGACACCTGACCCAGCAGCTCCTGCAGAAGCTCCTGAACCGGTGCCGACTCCAAGCCCTTTGCGCCCTCCTGACTCGGCGCCAAACCATCCGAAGAAGAAGACAGCACAATCTTCAAACCGCTCGCCGCATAGTAATCCAGCAGGTTCTGCGGGTACCGCACATCGGTCTTCGTAATGCACAGAATCGGCTCAATACCGGCATCAAACGCCGCCACCACGGCACGGTCAATGAAGCCGGTGCGCGGCTCCGGGTTCGCCGCAGCAACCACAATCACCAGCTGCTGAGCATTCGCCACGACCACGCGCTCCGACGGGTCGGTGTCATCGGCGCTACGGCGCAGAATCGAGGTGCGCTCGCCCAGACGCACAATGCGCGCCAGGGTATCCTTAGCGCCGGAGGTGTCACCCACCAGGTCCACAAAGTCGCCGGTCACAATCGCGGTGCGGCGCAGCTCCTTAGCGCGCGCCGCAATGAGGGTACGCTCCTTCTCGGTGCCCTCATCAACTACGACCGACCAGCGGCCGCGGTCCACCGTAATGACCCTGCCACGAATCGCTTCCTTGAACGTCGGGCGGTCCTTCGTGCGGGGGCGGGAGCCCTTCTTGTTCGGGCGCACGCGCACATCCGACTCATCCCATTCGGAGAAATCGCGCACGTTCATGCGGGAAGAACCCATTTAGAAGACCTCCTGGTCGGCGGTAACGTCAGAGGTAGAAGTGCCGGCCTGCCATTGCGCCAGCATGTCCTCCCACATTGCGGTAAATTCGGGCATGGTCTTAGCCACGGTGGCTACGTTCTGCACCACCACATTGGTGCGGCGCAGACCAATAATCGCCGCGAAGGTTGCCATACGGTGATCGTCGTAGGTGCGCGCCAGAACCTGCGCAGCCTCAGCGGTAGCGGGGATGGGCGCCTGAATCACCAGCGAATCGGCGGTGTCGTGGGCGCTGCCGCCCAGACGGTTAATCTCAGCGGCGAGCGCTGCGAGGCGGTCCGTCTCATGACCGCGCAGATGCGCAATACCGGTCAGCTCAACGCGGCCCTTCACGAAAGCGCAGGCAGCCGCCATGGTCGGCGCCAACTCACCACCGGCAGACAGGTCAAAGGAGAAATCGCCCTCGGGAAGCTGCGCCGGACCGGTCACGGTCAATTGGCCCTCAGCGTAGCTCACCCGGGCACCCAGCGCGGGCAGAAGCTCACGCCACATATCGCCCACCTGGGTCGTACCCGCCGAAGAATCAGCAGCGGGCGCTGGCCAGTGAGGAATAGTCACCGACTCGCCGGTGACCACGGCGGCGGCAAGGAACGGACCGGCATTCGAAAGGTCCGGCTCAATGGTCATCTCAAAGCCGGAGAAAGAACCGGGGTGAACCGTCCAACGGTACTCGCCGCTCTCTGCTTCGTTGCCTTGGTTCGGGTAGTGCTCCTGCACCTCGATACCCATCTGACGTAGCGCCTCCACGGTCATCTGAATGTGCGGGATGGACGGCACCGAAGAGCCCTCGTGCACCAGCACCATGCCCTGCGGCAGGCGAGGCGCCATCAGCAGCAGAGCCGAAACGAACTGGGACGACGCCGAAGCATCAATACGAACCACGGGCGCCTCAGAGACACCTTCCGCGCTCGCCAGACCGGGGGAGCGCAGCACGAAGGGCAGAGCGTTCTCGCCCTGCTCACAATCCACCTGCACACCCAGCTGACGCAGACCCTCCAGAACCGGGCCCATCGGACGCTGACGAGCGTGCGGGTCACCGTCAAAAGCGAACTCACCCGGCAGCAGCGCCGCCAGGGCGGGCACAAAACGCATCACGGTACCGGCAAGACCGCACTCAATCGACACCGCGTGCGGCTGAGCGGAGGAAGCCTGAGCAAAGTTGAGGGGAGTGACCCGCACATCCGGACCGAACGGCGAATCGGTCGGCAGCAGCTCAACGCCCGCACCCAGCTGGCGCAGCGCCTCAATCATCAGCGCCGAATCGCGCGAATGCAGAGGCGCACGCAAATACGAGGGAGAATCAGCCAGAGCGGCAAGCAGCAGATAACGGTTCGTGAGCGACTTAGAACCCGGAATATGCACCAGCGCGTTCTTGCCAGCGGCTTTGCTGGAGGCGGGTGCCAGGGGAGCGGGCCAATCACCGGGGGAAAGCTGCACTGCTGCGTCGCTCATACATCCTCTTCTGGTTCAAATCATGGGGAAAGCGCAGAATCAGAGACGCTGCGCCGGTTGATGTCTACCCCTATTCTACCGGTTGAGGGTTTGCGAGCCGCTGAGGGCTGTCGCGCTGAGACAGACAGCGCGAACCAACCAATACGCAGGAAGGCGGCGCACCGTTATTGGTGCACCGCCTTCACGCATCGTCAGTTTTCTGTCCCCTCAGCGAGGCAACAGCTTGGGGAAGTTTAGAGCTTTGCCTCGGCGCAGAATTTCTGCACATCCTGCAGCAGACGCACCTTCAGCTGCTCGGGCGCCTGCTGAGCGCACGAAGAACGCATCTTCTCACGAATCATCAGCTCAAAGTCCTTCACATCCTCGCACTCGGAGCAGGCATTCAGATGCGCCTGAATCGTGCGCAACTGCTCGGGGCTCAGCTCCCTATCGAGGAATTCGTAGAGGTGCTTGAGGGTTGCCGAGCAGGGCTGACCGCCGCAATCCTCCAGCGGCTCGGAAGCGGCGGCTTCGGGGACGGAAGAATTCTTGTCTGTGCTTGACATCGGAGTTCCTTTCATACTGAAGGTATAAAGCGTTAGGGGAGTCTAGCCTCAACCTCATTGGGCCAGCTCACGTGTAGAAGAGCGGAGCTAAGAATCCGCAGGCGCCTCATCCGCAGATGCCTTGGAACGAGAGCCCGCCGGCGGGGACTTTACGCCCTCGGCTGCCTTAGTGCCCTTAGCGCCCTTGGTAGCCTTTGCAGGTTGCGCCTTAGCGCTCGCCTTTGCAGCGGCTTTCGCCTCAGCCTTCGCTTCTACCTTTGCGATGGTCGACGGGCGCAGACCGTTCTCACGCGCATAATCGAGCAGCTTCTCACGCAGAATCCGGCGGCCACGATGCAGACGAGACATCACCGTGCCCATGGGGATATCCAGAATCTCCGCAATATCCTTGTACGCGAACCCCTCCACATCGGAGTAGTACACCACCATGCGGAAATCCTCAGACAGCTCGTTCAGAGCCTCACGAACCTCCGTATTCGGCAGGGCGCTCAGCGCCTCCGCCTCAGCAGAACGCAGACCCACCGCATCATGCTCACCGGCCTGAGCCAGCTGCCAATCCTCCACCGTCTCACCCTGAGACTGCTGCGGCTCACGCTGACGCTTACGGTACAGGTTGATGTACGTATTCGTCAGGATGCGGTACAGCCACGCCTTCAGGTTCGTACCCTCAGTGAACTGGTGGTACGAGGCAAAAGCCTTCATATAGGTTTCCTGCACCAAGTCTTCAGCATCGGCAGAGTTGCGGCTCATCCGCAGGGCAGCAGCGTAGAGCTGATCCACATACTGCATAGCGTCCGCAGTAAAGCGTTCGCGCAGCTCGCGGGTATCTACCGCGGTGTTGGTTTCAGCCATGTTTCTCCTCTACAGGAACGCGCCAGGCGTTCACATCCATAACGTAGAATTCTTCTCTTTATTCCGCAGAATATGCACAAAATCTGCGGGTAAAGCAAAACCCCGGGTCCGAATAAGATCCGAAACGCCGGGGTTTTAAAGTGTATGCAAGATACCTTATGCGTTGGGGCGCTTACCGTGGTTTGCGCCGCCCTTACGACGGTCCTTGCGCTTACGACCGCGCTTGCTCATCAGAGCCTCCTTATAGTGTTCATGGATGCACGCCCCACCTTCGCGGTGCGTGCTCCCTATTACCTGCCCTAGCAGAGGCGGTCACCGAAAACCGGTGGTCCACGCTATAAGGGCAACGCCGTCTATTTTTTCATAGAAACGGCATGATTGCATCTTGGAACCGGGATATGAGCTAAAAAACACGAACTTTCTTCGCATCAGCTCACAGTCCCGTCCCGGGGGAGCGGGCTCTTAGCCGTGCTCAGGAATGTTCAGCCAGTTGTACCAGCCGCGGTGCAGAACCAGCCACGCCATCAGACCGTAACCGGACTGACCCGGACGACCATCATTCGCAGCAAGATCGTTGCGCCACTGCTCGTGGTGAAGCAGCGGGTTGAACGTATCCACGTACACGTGGTTACGGCGGGTCACCACATCCGCATACGCCGCCGACAGGTCAGCGATACGGCGGTTACGCTCAGCGTCCAGGGTCGGCGGCGGACCAACAACCAGAACCTTAATGTTGTTCTGCGACGCCATGTCCACAATGTTCGCCAGGTTCAGGCGCGAACGAGCGCTGGTCAGACCCAAGTCAATGTCAAAGGTCGACGGAGCAATAATGAGGCGGTTATCAGCACCGGGAACGAAGCGGCGGCGCGCCTCCTCGAACCAGCGCGCATTCAGCTGCTCGCTACCTTCATTGGGGGCGGCAAGGTTATATGCCGCAATGGATGCGGTGGTCTGCGGGGTGCGCGCCATAACGCGGCCAAACCAGCCGAGGGTACGGGGGTCGCCAACACCGGCGAGCAGGTCATCGCCGACTGCCACAATTCGAATATTGCGTTGCTCCACGGAATTCTTTCTTCTGCAGTATGCGCCCGCCGTGAGAGGCGGCAAGGCACGTGAGTAATAGTCTTTACATCTAGGATAAGCGCTTACCGGCCTCTTTTCGAACTTAATACTCTATCCGGCAAGTATCCGAGACTAAAAAACCCGTCTGCCCACCAGAAACATCTGACGGGAAGACGGGTTTTGAAGAGCTAAAACCTTAGCAGGTTAGCCGTAGAAGACCTTAGCCTTCGAAGACCTGCTTGAGCAGAGCCTGAGCCTCAGCTTCGTGCAGCTTGCCGGTACCGGCAGCCGGGGAAGCAGCTGCGGGGCGGGAAGCAAGACGCATACGGCGGTCAATCAGCGGCTGCAGGTTCAGAGCCATGAACGGCCACTGACCCTGGTTAGCCGGCTCGTCCTGAGCCCAGACAATGTCGGTAGCGTTCGAGTACAGAGCCAGCTGCTCCTTGATCTCCCGCTCGGGCAGCGGGTACAGCTGCTCGACCGAGACAATAGCGGTCTTGGTGTCGCCGCGGCGCTCACGCTCTGCTTCCAGGTCGTAGTAGAGACGACCGGAAACGAAGACCACACGCTCAACCTGAGCCGGGTTGATACCCGAACGATCGCCAATCACCGGCTGGAACGAACCCTCGGTGAAGTCCTCGATGGAGGACGCAGCAGCCTTCAGACGCAGCAACTGCTTGGGGCTGATCACCACGAGCGGCTTGTACGGACGGTGCTGAGAATGGCGACGCAGCAGGTGGAAGTGCGAAGCCGGAGTCGAGGGGCAAGCAACAGTCATGTTGTTCTCAGCGCACAGCTGCAGGTAACGCTCAACACGAGCCGAGGAGTGGTCAGGACCCTGACCCTCGTAGCCGTGAGGAAGCAGCATAACCAGCGAGGAGCGCTGGCCCCACTTCTGCTCGGAGGAGGACACGAACTCGTCAATGATGGTCTGAGCACCGTTCGCGAAGTCACCGAACTGAGCCTCCCACACCACGAGCGAGTCGGGGCGCTCCACCGAGTAGCCGTACTCGAAGCCGAGAACGCCGTACTCAGAGAGGAAGGAGTTGTAGATACGGAACTTGCCCTGGTTCTCAGAGAGGTGCTCCAGCGGCGACCACTCTTCATCAGTGATGTGGTCGTGCAGAACAGCGTGACGCTGAACGAAGGTACCGCGCTGAACATCCTGACCGCTCATACGAACGTCGGTGCCCTCCATCAGCAGCGAACCGAAGGCGAGCAGTTCGCCCATACCCCAGTTGATGTTGCCGGTGCGGCCCATCTCAACGCGCTGCTCCATGAGCTTCTTCAGCTTCTTGTGGATGGTGAAGCCCTCAGGAGCCTTACCGAACGCATCAGCAATGTGCTGCAGGGTCTCGCGGGAGATTGCAGTCTTACCGGAGTGAACGACCTCGGTGTTCTGCTGGGATGCGGGCAGTTCCAGACCGGAAACGTGCGCGCCAGCAGGAGCCGGTGCCGAAGACTGAGTCTCGACGAAGATAGCGTCCAGCTTCGAGTGGTACGAATCCAGAACCTCGTCTGCCTCCTCCTGGGAGACATCGCCACGACCGACCAGATCCTGTGCGTACAGGGTGCGGGTCGAGGGCAGAGCGTCGATGTCCTGGTACATCTTCGGCTGGGTCATCGACGGATCATCAGCCTCGTTGTGACCGCGGCGGCGGTAGCAAATCAGGTCAACGACAACGTCGCGACCGAAACGCTCACGGTACTCGAATGCCAGGCGTGCGGCACGAACCACTGCGTCCGGGTCATCAGCGTTGACGTGGAAGACCGGAGCCTTGGTCATACGCGCAATGTCGGAGGCGTGGGTTGCGGTGCGGCCGTCGTTCGGCAGGGTGGTGAAGCCAATCTGGTTGTTCACCACAACGTGCACGGTGCCGCCGGTGGTGTACGCCTTCAGATCAGCCATCTGCAGGGTCTCCATGACGATGCCCTGACCAGCGAACGCTGCGTCACCGTGAATCAGAATCGGCAGAACCGGGTGACCCTCAACGCCCTGCTCGCGGTAGACGTCCTGCTTAGCGCGGACAATACCCTCGAGCACGGTGTTTGCAGCCTCAAGGTGCGAGGGGTTAGCAGCCACGTAAACCTGGGTCTGCTTACCGGAATCAGAGGTGAAGACACCCTCGGTACCGAGGTGGTACTTCACGTCACCGGAGCCACCCTCGTAGGGTGCTGCGGTGCCGGAGAACTCACGGAAAATCTGAGCGTAGGACTTACCGGCAATGTTGGTCAGCACGTTCAGGCGACCGCGGTGTGCCATACCAATGGCAACGCCCTTCAGGTCGTTGTTAGCGGCCTTGTCCAGAACAGCGTCCAGCAGCGGAATCAGGGACTCGCCGCCCTCCAGGGAGAAGCGCTTCTGACCCAGGTACTTGGTCTGCAGGAAGTTCTCGAATGCCTCAGCCTCAACCAGCTTGGAGAGAACACGCAGCTGCTCCTCGCGGGTGGGCTTAGCAACGCCGCGCTCCAGGCGCTCCTGGAACCATGCGCGAACCTCGGGGTCCTCAGAGTACATGTACTCAACGGACAGAGAACCGGAGTATGCCTCGTGCAGGCGCTCCAGGATGGTGCGCAACGGCAGACGCTCGGAGCCGCCGAAGCCACCGGTCGGGTAGACACGGTCCAGATCCCACAGGGTCAGGCCGTAGTTCTCCAGCTTCAGGTCCGGGTGCGAACGCATCTTGTAACCAACGGGGTTGGTTGCTGCGGTCAGGTGGCCGTGCACGCGGTAAGCGTGAATCAGCTGCTGGATACGTGCAACCTTGGAAATCTCGTGAGCGTCATCGACGTGGTTGTCGCGTGCCCAACGAACCGGCTCGAAAGGAACCTTCAGGTCGCGGAAGATTGCGTCGTAGAAGTCGTCGCCGCCGAGCAGGTAGTGCTCAACCAGCTTCAGGAACTCACCGGAACCTGCACCCTGAATGACGCGGTGGTCGTAGGTGCTGGTCAGGGTGATAATCTTGGACAGGCCCTGCTGGGTGATGAGCTTCTCGGACAGGCCGCGGAACTCAGCCGGGTACTCCAGAGCACCCACACCGATGATGGCTGCCTGGCCCTTGGAAAGGCGGGGCACTGAGTGGACGGTACCGATACCACCGGGGTTGGTCAGCGAAACAGTGGTGCCGCGGAAGTCCTCAATGGTCAGCGCGCCGTTACGGCCACGCTTAACGATGTCGTTGTATGCGTCCCAGAACTCGCGGAAGCTCAGCTGCTCAGCGCCCTTGAGGTTCGGAACGACCAGGTTACGGGAACCATCGGGGCGGGGCAGGTCAATAGCCAGACCAAAGTTCACGTGTGCGTTGTGGATTGCAACGGGCTTGCCCTTCTCATCCACACCGTAGGTCACGTTCATCGAAGGCATAGCAGCCACTGCGCGAATCACTGCGTAACCGATGATGTGGGTGAAGGAGACCTTGCCGCCGCGGGTGCTTGCCAGGTACTTGTTGATGGCAGCACGGTTCTCAATGAGCAGCTTTGCGGGGACCGCACGAACGGTGGTTGCGGTGGGGACAGTCAGCGACTCTTCCATGGTCGTGACAACTGCCTTAGCAGGGCCGCGGAGGGGGACAATCTTGTCTTCAGCAGGTTCCACAGGTTCAGCCTTCTTGGTAGCAGCGGGAGGGGTGGGGTTAGCAGGCGCAGCCGCAGGCTTCGGTGCCGCGGGGGCGGGAGTTGCTACAGGTGCGGCAGGTGCAGCCGGTGCGGCGGGTGCCGCAGCAGGAGCTGCACTAGCGGTACCGGCGCCTCCCAGCGCCTTATCGATGGTCTCAAAAATGGGCCACCATGAAGAATCCACGAGGTTCTTGTCCTTCTGGTAACGCTCGTACTGTTCTTCAACGAACCATTCGTTACCGGCAAATTCCTCAGGAACCAGATGTTCTGGCAGATTTGGCACGTTAAACGCCTCTTCCAATTAGTGTGAATTTATCCGTCGCGTCCGGGACTCACCCGGCATAGACGACCCGCGTCTTCGAGGGGCGAATCATCACGCTGAGCATGTGCGCATCGCCTTTTGGTGGCTGTTGTGTGCGGGGTGTGCACCGTACCAACCTGCCTAGCGTGCCGTGAACGTCGGAGTTCATCCGCTGACCTGGCGGCACACTCATGCTCCTATGTATAAGTGTAAAGAGAATCACGGTGAACTTTCCAGCTCATCGCGCCATATCCGCAATGCAATTTTTCACTCTTGCTGATTCGCAATGAGCCGCGTGCACAACACGCGCAGTCTTGCACGTGTGAGCAGGCGCTCTAAGGCACCTGGAAGAGGCGAAACCTTCGCTAAAATATTGGGTATGGATGACCCTTTGAGTAAGACTCTGGCTGCTAGCCAACGCAGAATACTGCCAGCACACGCTGCGCCCTACGGCATCAGCGCACCCGAAAATAACCCCTCCTCGGGTGCTCAGCATCTGGACAGGCAGTCTGCTGAATCTCTACGCCAGAACCAGCACAGCGCAAACCACCCTGCGGAGGCGGTGACCGCGTGGATCTGATACTCCTGTTCATCGGCCTACTCCTCATCCTGGGTACCGGCTTCTTCGTCGCCGTAGAGTTCTCCCTCGTGGCGCTCGAAACCGCGACCGTGCAGCAGGCAAAAGACTCCGGCGATAAAGCCGCCGACGCCGTCCTGCGCTGCCTCAAAACCCTCTCCACTCAGCTCTCCAGCTGCCAGATCGGTATCACCATCACCACGCTGCTGACCGGCTACACTCTTGATTCCGCCATCAACGCGCTCACCAGCGGTGTTATCAACAGCATGGGGCTACCCAGCAGTGTGACCGATATGTTCACACTGCTGCTGGCAATGCTCATCGCAACCCTGCTGTCCATGATCATCGGTGAGCTGGTGCCCAAGGGCCTCGCCATCGCCGAACCCTACGCTGTGGCACGCCGACTTGCCCCCGCGCAGCTGGCATTCACCCGCGTCATGTCCCCGCTCGTGCGCTTCATGAACGGCTCCGCCAACTGGATCCTCGGACGCTTCGGCATGGAAGCCAAAGAAGAGCTCTCCGCGGCGCGCACCCCCGAAGAGCTCTCCTCCATGGTGCGCCGCTCCGCAGAAGAAGGCACCCTCGACTCCGCCGCGGCACGCTTCGTGGACCGCACCCTGCGCTTCTCCGAGCTGACCGCCTCCGAAGTGATGACCCCGCGCGGCCAGGTCGCCATGCTCGAAGACACCGCCCCCGTCGCCGAAGTCATCAAGCTGGCACGCTCCACCGGCCACTCCCGATTCCCCCTCTACAAGGGCGACCACGACAACATCGTGGGCGTTGTGCACGTGAAGAAGGCGGTCGGGGTGCCCCCGGAGGTTCGCGAAACCCTCGAAGCCGGTGCCCTCGCAGAAGACGTGCTGCAGGTCCCCGAAACCCTGCACCTGGACGCGCTGCTCACCCAGCTACGTCAGGGCGCCCTGCAGCTCGCCGTGGTCCTCGACGAATACGGCGGAACCGCGGGCATCGCAACCCTCGAAGACCTCGTCGAAGAAATCGTCGGCGAAGTCTCCGACGAACACGACCGCGGCCGCACCGAAGGCCCCCTACGCTACGGCAACGGCGACTGGGTGTTCTCCGGCCTGCGCCGCCCCGACGAAATCAACGCCCTCATCCACGGGCTCGAAGTTGAGGAAAGCCCCGAATACGAAACCGTCGGTGGCTTCATGATGGAACGGCTCGGCCGCATCCCCGAAGTAGGCGACAGCGTCCCCGTACCCGGCGGCACCCTGCGCGTCGACACCCTCGAAGGCCGCCGCGTGGACCGCATCCGATTCACCCCCGCACCTAACGCACAGGAACAGACCGAGAAGGGAGGCAACGCATGAACGACTGGGTAGCCATCGCACTGCTCGTCATCCTGCTCGCCGGAAATGCCTTCTTTGTCGCCGGTGAATTCGCCCTCATGTCCACCCGACGAGCACAAATCGAGCCGCTCGCCGAAGAAGGCAATAAGCGAGCGCAGACCGTCATCTACGCGCTAGAAAACGTCTCGCTTATGCTCGCCACCTGCCAGCTGGGCATCACCATCTGCTCCCTGCTAATCCTGAACGTCTCAGAACCGGCGCTGCACCACATCCTGGAGGCGCCCCTGCATATGCTGGGCCTGCCCACCGCCATCGTGGATGTGCTCGCTTTCGGTATCACCCTGATTCTGGTCACCTACCTGCACGTCATCTTCGGCGAGATGGTTCCCAAGAACGCCGCCGTGACCCTCGCAGCCCGCGGTGTGGCCCTCTGGATTGTGCCGCCCCTGGTGACTTTCTCCAAGATTGTCGCCCCCGTGGTCACCCTGCTGAACAACCTGTCCAATAAGCTGTTGGCGCTCATGAAGGTCGAAGCGAAGGACGAAGTTGCCTCCACCTTCACCCTGGGCGAGCTGCAGACGATCGTGGCAACCTCAACCGCAGAAGGCACCGTGGAAGATGACGCCGGCGTGATTGAAAGCGCCCTCGAATTCACCGAGAAAGACGTCTACGAAATCATGGTGCCCGGCGATAAGCTCGTCACCCTGCCCTTCGGCAGCACCCCCGCCGAACTGGAACGCGCCGTGGCACGCAGCGGCTACTCCCGCTTCGTCATTACCGACAGCGACGGAACCTACATGGGCTACCTGCACGTGAAGGATGCCCTCGCCATCGCCCCCGAGCGGTTCGAAGAGCCCTTCCCCTGGTACAAGCTACGTTCCCTGGACACGCTCACCCCGACCACCGATATTGATGATGCGCTCGCCTCGATGCAGCGCAGCCGAACCCATATCGCGCAGGTCATGGATGAGCACGGCACAACCCTCGGCGTGGTCTTCCTCGAAGACGTGCTGGAGGAGCTCGTCGGCGAAATCAACGACACCACCCAGGACGCGGTGCGTGAGCGTGTACGCCGACAGCAGTCGCGTGAAGCCCAGTAACCGCATCGTGAGATACCCCGAATGAAACAGGGGAATTTTGAACACACAGCCCGCCCCGCACTCTCGTGAAGGAGAGCGCGGGGCGGGCTGTTGTACGGACAAAAACGGTTGATGGGCGCACGTAAGGGGTAGGCTCAGGCGGGTAGTCTCTCTCAGGAAGTAGTCTCGGGCGGCGGTATGAAGCGGCAGCGGGGGAGTCGGATAGGCTGAGCTAAACATCCCTGCACCATAAGCTATTGACAGAGAAAAGGGTAGCCTAATATCACTCAAATGAGACCAATAAAGAGTTGTTTATACGGGTGTTCGCATGATGTAGTTAAGAAACCTACAGACTAGAACGAACCGAAAGAGAGCCCTCATGTCGCACCCGAAGATCACCCGCAAGCACTTCCTCACCGCAATGGGCTCACTCGCTGCGTCATCCCTGCTGCTGGCAGGTTGCGCAACCGAGAACAGCTCCGGTTCGTCCTCCTCGGCTGGCTCCAACAACGGCAAGGTGAAGGTCGTCGCCTCCACCGACGTCTACGCAGACATCGCCAAGCAGGTCGGCGGCGACTACGTTGATGTCACCGCGCTGATCGCCTCCACCAGCACCGACCCCCACTCCTACGAAGCCACCAGCGCCGACCGCCTCAAGGCAAAGGACGCATCCCTGATCGTCATCAACGGCGCAGGCTACGACCTGTTCCTCGAAGACCTCGCAGGCAAGGACAACACCTCCCAGAAGATCGTGAACGCGGTCAAGGTCAGCGGCAAGCTCACCGACGCCGAATACACCCACCTGGTCGAGGACCACCGCGGCGGCGAACACCACGAAGACGGCGGCGACCACGCCCACGCACACGAGTTCAACGAGCACCTCTGGTACGACTTCGACACCATGAAGAAGGTCGCCCAGCAGATTGCTGAAGATCTCGCAAGCCTCGACTCCGCACACGCTGAGGCGTTCCGCACCAACGCATCCACCTTCTCCAAGGAACTGGACGCACTGGACGCAGCAGCTAAGGCAATCCCCGGTGAGGGTAAGAAGTACCTGTCCACCGAGCCCGTGCCGGACTACCTGATTTCCTCCACCGGCGCAGAGAACGCAACCCCCAGCGAATTCGCTGAGGCAGTCGAAGCAGAGAACGACGTTCCCGCACTCGTCCTGAAGGAAACCAAGGACATGGTCACCGAGAAGAAGGTCCAGCTACTCGCTTACAACGAGCAGACCTCCACCTCCCAGACCAACGAGGTGCTGCAGGCCGCCAAGGACGCCTCGGTGAACTACGTATCGTTCACCGAAACCCTGCCGGAGAACACCAACTACCTGGCATGGATGAAGACCAACGTCAGCAACCTCGAAAAGGCGCTCTCCTAAGTGACTAACAACAATAACGGTGCCGCCCCCGCGATTTCCATTCGCGGGGGTAGCCTCGCTTTCGGGGCCCGCACCCTCTGGAAAGATCTAACCCTCGACATCGGCGCAGGCGAATACTTCGCCGTGCTCGGACCCAATGGCTCCGGCAAGTCCACCTTCCTCAAAGTCGTTCTCGGCCTGACCGGGCTCAACGCCGGCGAAATCTCTGTGCTCGGCAAGCCCGCACGCCTGGGCAACGCCGGCGTCGGCTACGTACCGCAGCAGAAGTCCATCCCCACCTCCACCCCGATGCGCGCCCGCGATTTGGTGGGACTTGGCATGGACGGGCACCGCTGGGGCATCCGCCTGCACGGCCGCAAATACCGCGCTAAGGTCGACGAGCTTCTCGAAGCCGTCGGCGCGACCGAGTACGCGAACGTGCCGGTGGGCCTGCTCTCCGGCGGTGAGCAGCAGCGCCTGCGTATCGCTCAGGCGCTCGCGAACGACCCGAAGATTCTGCTGGCTGACGAGGCGCTCCTCTCCCTGGACCTCAACCACCAGTACGCGGTGGCTGAGCTGATTCACCGGTTCAACCGTGAACGCGGCGTGGCGGTGGTGTTCGTGACCCACGAAATCAACCCCATCATTGAGCATGTGGATCGCGTTCTTTACCTGGCGAATGGCCGTTTCACGGTCGGCTCGGTGGAAGAGGTCATGACCAGTGAGACGCTCACCTCCCTGTACGGAACCCCGGTGAGCGTGCTCAAGTCTAATGGCCGTTACGTGGTGGTGGGCGAGACTCACGCGAGCGACCACTGCCATATTGAGGGCACCGACCAGAACATTCACGGCTCCCACCTGAAGTCTGGTCTTTCTGAACCGCAGCGCACCCTACACCTTCCGGGAGGAACCACTCGATGACCACTCTTGCTTCCCTCCCCGCGCTGGCTCCGGTTGCCGCCGCGCAGAATGATTTGCTCTCCCGCATCTTCGTCTTTGACCGCTACGGCGAGCTGCTGCAGATGCTGCAGAACTCCATTTTTGCTGGCGCTGTTCTGGGTCTTATCGGCGGTTTCGTTGGTGTTTTCGTGATGATGCGCGACCACGCCTTTGCGGTGCACGGCATCTCTGAAATGTCTTTCGCGGGTGCCGCCCTTGCACTGTTGCTCGGCTATGACGTGGTGACCGGCTCCATGATTGGTTCGATCGCCTCGGCTCTGCTGATTGCTTTTCTGGGCGCTAAGGCGAGTAACTCAAACTCGGTGATTGGTGCACTCATGCCGTTCGGCTTGGGTTTGGGTATTCTCTTCCTCTCGCTGTATCAGGGCCGTAGCGCGAATAAGTTTGGTCTGCTGACCGGCCAGATCGTGTCTGTGGATGCCGACCAACTGCACACCATGATTATTGGTGCGGTGGTTATTATTTCCCTGCTGGTGATGGTGTGGCGTCCGCTGAGCTTCGCCTCCCTGGACCCGGAGGTCGCGCGCGCTAAGGGCGTGCCGATGCGCTTTTTGTCCCTGGTGTTCATGGTGATTCTGGGTATTGCTGTGGCGCTGTCGGTGCAGGTGGTCGGTTCGCTGCTGGTGCTGGCGCTGCTGATTACTCCGGCGGCTGCGGCGATGCAGGTGACGGCTTCTCCGGTGCGCACGCTGATCCTGTCGGTGCTGTTTGCGGAGGCGTCCATTGTGGGCGGTATTCTGCTGGCTCTTGCCGGTTCGCTGCCGATTAGCCCCTACGTGACCAGTATTTCCTTCCTGATTTATGTGGTGTGCCGTGTGATTGGTGGCGTGAAGCGTCGCCATAGCGCGTCGGGCCGCCAGCTGACTGAGAAGGCATAGGAACTATAAAGCACAGGACCTATAGAAAGAGCCCCACCTCGGGAATGAGGTGGGGCTCTTTCGTTGTCGTGCATAGGTGCCGCGGCGAGAAGAGGATGTCCCGCTGTGAAGGGGGATGTCCCGGTGCGGCGTGGGCTGAGTCTGTGTGGCGTTGTGTTGCCCTGTTCAGATACCCTGTCCAGATTGCTCTGTCCAGATGCCCTGTGTGTCGTGCTGTTGCGGCGTCAAAGATCTTTGAAAGCGCCAATCTTTGAAAGCACCAATCTTTGAAAGCGCCGTATCCTTCGTTGAGAAGGTTTTCCCTCGAGGGGGGCTCCTCAGAATGAGGGGCTTTGGGGTTGCGGCTTAGCCTGCAATGTTAGCGTGCAACGTTAGCGTGCAGTGCCGCCCTGCGATTCTTCCTCGCGACGTGCCAAAGTGCAGTCCGGGCAGTAACCTGTCACTTCAACCACGTGCTCCAGCTCCGAGAAGCCGTGCTGCTTGCCCATGGCCAGTGCCCAGTCCTCAAGGGCGGGTGCTTCCAGCTCAATGGCGGTGCCGCATCGGCGGCAGAGCAGGTGGTGGTGGTGATCTTTCACCCGGCAGTGGCGGTACAGGGTCTCACCCTCAATGCCCTTGACCGAGTCGAGTTCACCGGCGTTAGCCAGCGACTGCAGGACGCGGTAGGTGGTTGCGAGAGAGACCTGTTCCTTGCGGTTCGCGAGGGTCAGGTGCAGATCCTGTGCTGAGATGAAATCGCCAAGCTCTTCCATGGTCGCCTTGATGATGCGACGCTGGCGGGTATTTCGGGCTTCGGCGGGCTTCGTAATTCTCCGTACGGGAATATGAGTGTCCATTGCTGAACCTTTCGGGGTGGAGATCCGCCCCATTGTGTGGTCGATCTTGTCTTACGACTTTACACTAGAGGCGTTCAAAAGGTGGCTGATTTGCGGCTTATCTCAAAAGTTGAAGCCGCCTCGGGGCGGGTGCGGAGGTTCGCGGTAGACTAAAACTATGAAGATGACGAAGTACACCCACTCATGTATCCGCCTTGAGAATGAGGGGCGCACCCTCGTTCTTGACCCCGGCAATTTTGCCGCTGAAGGCGAGCATGCCACCGCGCTGGAAGGCGCCGATTACCTGTTCGTGACCCACGCGCATCCGGACCATTTTGATGGCCCGTCGGTGCTGCCGCTGATTGCTCAGCGCGCCGAGTCGCAGACCCCGCTGAAGATTTGGGCTCCCGAGGCTGTTGCCCAGGTCATTAAGGAGGCTGTGCCCGCCGCCGAGGTGACCGTTGTTTCCGCTGATTCTGAGTTCAGCATCCCCGGTTTTGAGGTGAAGACCTACGGCGGTCAGCACGCCCTGATTCACCCGCTGATTCAGACCATCGCCAATGTTGGTTACCTGATTAACGGTGCCGTGTACCACCCCGGTGATTCGCTGGTGGTTCCGCACCGCGTGCGTGCGAATACCGTTCTGGTGCCGATTCACGCGCCCTGGTCGAAGGTTCAGGAAGTCATCGATTTTGTGATTGCGACCGGCGCTCAGCGTGTGGTTCCGATTCACAACGGCATGATTAACCAGAATGGCACCGGCATTATTGAGGGCTTGGTGACGAACTTCGGCGCGAAGTACGGCACTGAGCTGAAGCACCTGAACCCCGGCGAGAGCATCGAGGTTCAGGCATAGAGCCTGAATTTTTGAGCTTCAACCGCGCCGATGGCGGCGCATGAAGGAGATTATTGTGAGCACGATTTTTACCAAGATTATTGACGGCGAGATTCCCGGACGCTTCGTCTGGAAGGACGAGCACTGCGTCGCCTTCCTGGACATCATGCC
Source organism: uncultured Rothia sp. (assembly GCF_937976295.1). GTDB lineage: Bacteria > Actinomycetota > Actinomycetes > Actinomycetales > Micrococcaceae > Rothia. The sequence continues at coordinate 19,022 of NZ_CALJRY010000241.1, forward strand.
CCTGTCGGAAGGTCACCTGCTGCTCGTTCCCCGCGCGGAGATTGACCGCTGGCCCGACCTGCCGGCTGAGCTGGCGGCGCACCTGTTCGCTGTGGCACACAAGATTTCTGGTGCCCTGGATCGGGCCTTTGATAAGGACCGTGTGGCTCTGATGATTGCGGGCTTCGACGTTCCGCACACCCACATCCACCTGTTCCCGGCTGACGGCATGGCTGATTACGATCCCGCTAACGCGAAGAAGGACGCAACCGCCGAAGAGCTGGATGCGGCCGCTGAGAAGGTGCGTGCCGCCCTGCGCGAGCGCGGCCACGGCGAGTTCGTGCCCGAGGCGTAAGCGCCGTTTGTAGCGCGCGTATCAACACGAAGGAGCCGCCCTCTACAGATTTGTAGAGGGCGGCTCCCACGTTGTTAGCTGCTAGCTATATCCCGCTGCTATATCCCGGTGGGGGAGAAGCTCTTAGTGCTTCTCAGCCTTGGAGATCTGCTCAGCCAGGTCCTCGGGGGAGAGGTTAGCGGAGGAGAACTCGGGGGTCAGCGGCAGGTGCAGCTGCAGACCGGTACCGGGGCAAATCTCGACCTTTGCGGAGCGTAGCTTGAAGTCGACTACGTGACCGCCCTGAACGCGCTCATCGTCGATAAAGTGGGCGTGGCAGCCGGGCACCGAAATGCCCTGCTCGTAGATGGGGGTACGGAAGCCAACGATCGTGCCGGTCACGTTGTCGAACTGGACGATGTCTTCGTTCTCGGTGGCGGCAACCATCTTCGGGTAGGGCTTCTCCTGCTTGATGACAGTGCGGGTGCGGACCCACTCGAACTCGCCGTAAATCTTGATGGCGTACATGTAGTTCTTGGAGACGGTGAAGTCATCCAGAATCTGCGAGGCAGACTTGCGCAGCAGGTTCTGCGGCAGTTCGCGCTTAATCATGGGCACGAAGTTGGTGACCACGGCGTAGGGGGTCTGCTGGCGCAGGTCGGGCAGGGATACGGAGCCGTCGTGGCGCACCTGGTAGCAGACGCCGTCGAGGACGACCATTTCGCCGTCGAGGCCGTTGAAGGTACCCACACCGAAGTTGCCGTGGCTCAGGAGTTCACCGATGGTCATTTCGCCATCGTAGATGCCGTCCAGCAGCTGGGACATGAGGCCGGTCTGAAAAACTTCGTTACGGAAAACAGTTTCACCGTTTAGGATGGTCGGCTGATATGCCATGAGATTTCTCCTCGTTACAGTGGATGCGGCGTCAGACGGGTCGGTCGGTCATCGGCGATACTCGCCCCAGCAGATGCTGAAAGTATGAGAGGCGGTGGGGAGAACACGGCTTCGTGATGTCGTTTCTCGCGGAATTCGTAGGTGCCGCCGGCCGGGCGCACGCACTTTCATTGTACGCCCGTCTCTGAACATATACCTACCGGTCAGCGTGCCAGCATCTTATGATGTGACCTTTAGAACGCTGAAAACAGTCAACTGCACGAGGGTATAAAAATAGACTGGCGTTCCCTCCGGTTGCACGACAAAAAGGGAAGGAACGCCAGCACCAACAGCTTAGCCCTTAGAGCCGCTCTAAGCGCAACTCTAAGCGCATCTAAGACACACGAGGCTCACCGAGGCAGAAAAATATTAGACACGAACCGTCACCAAGAGTGGCCCGGCGAGCCTGCACCCTGCAGAAACCCGCGAAACTCCTACCGCAGAACCCAGCAGAACCCCTCCGCAGAAACTTCTCAGAGTACACAACAACGGCCTATACGCTCCCCAAGGGAACATATAGGCCGTTGCCTGTTTTTAGATTAGACGCCGTAGTACAGCTGGTACTCAAGCGGGTGCGGAACCAGCGAGAGCGGCTCCAGCTCGTTCTTACGCTTGTAGTCAATCCACGCCTGAATCAGGTCCTCGGTGAAGACGCCGCCCTCGAGCAGGAAGTCGTGGTCAGCCTCCAGAGCAGCCAGCGCCTCCTCAAGGTTAGCCGGAGCCTTCTTGATGTCCTTAGCCTCTTCAGCGGGCAGCTCGTACAGGTCCTTATCGATCGGTGCCGGCGGCTCAATGCGGTTACGGATACCGTCCAGACCAGCCATCAGCTGAGCAGCGAACGCGAAGTAGGGGTTAGCGGAGGGGTCCGGTGCGCGGAACTCCAGACGCTTAGCCTTCGGGTTGGTGCCGGTAATCGGGATGCGGATACCAGCGGAACGGTTACCCTGCGAGTACACCATGTTGACGGGAGCCTCGTAGCCGGGAACCAGACGCTTGTAAGAGTTCACGGTCGGGTTGGTGAACGCCAAAACAGCGGAGGAGTGCTCGATCAGACCGCCAATGTACCAGCGTGCGGTGTCAGAGAGGTTAGCGTAGCCGCGCTCATCGTAGAAGAGGGGCTCACCGTTCTGCCACAGCGACTGGTGGCAGTGCATGCCGGAGCCGTTGTCACCGAACACGGGCTTAGGCATGAAGGTCACGGACTTGCCCCATGCGTCTGCGGTGCCCTTGACGACGTACTTGAACTTCAGCAGGTCGTCAGCAGCCTTGGTGAGGGTGTCGAACTTGTAGTTGATTTCTGCCTGGCCGGCTGCGCCCACCTCGTGGTGGCTACGCTCAACCTCAAGACCAACCTCGTCCATTGCTACGCACATTGCGTCACGCAGGTCAGCCTGCTTGTCGACGGGGGAGACGGGGAAGTAACCGCCCTTGACGGGGGTCTTGTTGCCCAGGTTGCCGCCCTCTTCCTTGCGGCCGGTGTTCCAGGGAGCCTCGTCGGAGTCGATCTTGTAGAATACGGAGTTCGGCTCAACCTGGTAGCGGACGTCCTCGAAGACGAAGAATTCAGCCTCGGATGCGAAGAATGCGGTGTCTGCAATGCCGGTGGACTGCAGGTAAGCCTCAGCGCGCTCAGCGACGCCGCGGGGGTCACGGTGGTAGGGCTCGCCGGTGCGGGGGTTCACGATGGAGCAGATGATGACCAGGGTCTTCTCAATGCGGAAGGGGTCAACGTACGCGGACTGAACATCGGGAATCAGCTGCATGTCGGACTCTGCAATGCCCTGGAAGCCTCGAATGGAAGAGCCGTCAAAAAGCTGGCCGTTGACGAAGAAATCGTCATCAATCGCCTTAGCGGGCAGGTTGAAGTGCTGCTGCACGCCGGGCATGTCGGTGAATCGGATATCAACGAAGACTACTTCTTCGTTCTTGATAAAGTCGAGAACTTCCTGGGGGCTGGTAAACATGAGGACTGCTCCTTGTTTGACTGACCGTGAAGGAGGGTATCTTCCCTCATCGCATTCAGTCTGTGGTTTAGTTTTTGGCCGCGGGCAAAACCCTGTGACATATCAAGCATAGTGGTTATTTTTTGCGCGTGCGTGACTATCGTGTTTCGGTAATGTTACAAATCCTGGAAAGGAGTTACATCTATGTTGCTGTGTGACACACAGCAGGGATGCTAACGCCCTCTAATCGAGCCAGAAGCAACGCCATAACCGGGCATAACAAAAGGCTCCGGCCCTCCCCACTTGGGGGAAGAACCGGAGCCTTCAAAACCTAATATCAGCGCCTCGTTTAGCGGCCGCGCATCGCACGACGATCGGGACGAGCACGCATCGGGTCAACACCCTTAGGAACAGCGTTCATCGGGTTACGCATAGTGTTCAGAGTGCTCAAGCGACCAGAAACAGCCTGCATCTCCTGCTGAGTCAGAGCCTTCGGAAGCTTGTTCATCGTCTTCACAACGTCCTTGAGCTCAACCTGACCCTCTTCGTGACCGGTCTCAATCACGTGAACCGGAACGCCCGGAGCCACACGGTTCAGGTGCTTCTTCTCCGTGTTCACCAGGGAATTCACGCGGCTGTGAGGGCCCTCGGTCACCAGCACAATACCGGGACGGCCCAGCGCACGGAACACCAGATCCTGGTTGCGGTTCGCCGCAACAGGCTGCTCCTCAACAATCCAACCGCGGCGCACCGAGTTCATCGCCGCACCACTACGACCGGGCTGGTTCTCAATCTGAGCAAAAGCCGCAGTCTGCGCGCGGCGACCCAGCAGAAGCATCGCCACGATAGCGGCAACGCCCAGACCCAGAATCAAGAAAGTAATCCAGTTACCCAGAGCAATACCGATGAGGAGGAAAACCAAAAGGGTACCCAGAGCCGACAGACTCAGAATCCAACCGATATTCGGGTCGGACTTCTTGGTCATCTGGTAGACCTGCTTCATCTGGGCGAAAGTGCCCGGAGTGCGTTCCTTCTTCTTTTTCTTCTCTTCGCGCTTATCTGCCACGATTCTTCCTCGGCTGGTTCTTCCGCGGCCCCGAGAAGCGCCTCAAACGCTCACGGAACCATAGTGACGTAACGATGCAGTGTATGCCTGCAATTTTTCTAGTTTACCCTACCCGCATAAGGGACGGGGTATAAGGGGAGGCTCCCCGAACACCGGACGAACACCGGGTTCGAGGAGCCTCAACGCTCTCAGAAAGATTCTGAAAAGGCTTAGTAGCCTGCAGCCACCAGGGAGGAGGCTTCCTGCAGGGCAGCGCCCTCACTCTCAATGTGGGCAAGGTTCTCAGGAATCGGGTAGCCGTTCTTACGCATTGCACGAGCCCACAGGCGACCTGCACGGTACGAAGAACGAACCATCGGGCCCGCCATAACGCCAGCGAAACCAATCTCCTCAGCCATGTTCGCGAAGTCCACGAACTGCTGCGGCTTCACCCAACGCTCAATCGGGTGGAAGAGCGGGCCGGGGCGCAGGTACTGGGTGAGGGTAATGATGTCACAGCCAGCATCGTGCAGATCGCACAGCGCCTCATAAATCTCGTCGTCGGTCTCGCCCATACCCAGAATCAGGTTGGACTTGGTGACCATGCCGCCTTCCTTAGCCTGGGTAATAACATCCAGGGAACGCTCGTAACGGAACGCCGGGCGAATCTGACGGAAGATGCGGGGGACGGTCTCCAGGTTGTGCGCGAACACCTCAGGCTTAGCGTCAATCACCTTCTGAACATGCTCGGGAACACCCTTGAAGTCGGGGACGAGCATCTCAACGCCGGTGTTCGGGCACATCTTGTGAATCTGGCGGGTGGTCTCTGCGTACAGCCACGCACCGCCGTCTTCCAGGTCGTCACGAGCAACACCGGTCACGGTAGCGTAACGCAGACCCATGACCTTCACGTTCTTAGCAACCTTGAACGGCTCAGCGTAATCAACGGCAACAGGCTTGCCGGTCGCAATATTGCAGAAATCGCAACGACGGGTGCACTCGGAGCCACCAATCAGGTAGGTTGCCTCACGGTCTTCCCAGCACTCGTAAATATTGGGGCAGCCGGCCTCTTCACACACGGTGTGCAGACCCTGAC
>NZ_CALJRY010000242.1 GCF_937976295.1 uncultured Rothia sp.
GATGCGCGTGCGGCTCAGCCACAGCGGGCGGCTCGGTATCCACGGTGAGAATGTCGGTGGCCTCAGACTTCAGGGAATGAGGTTCCGCAGAAGACTCCGGGGAACCTTCAGCGTTCTGCTGCTCATCACGAGGCGGCTCATACCACGCCTGCAGCATATCCACCTGGTGGCGGCGACCCGACGAACCAATCGCACGAATATGAATGCCGTCAATCTCAATCTCAGAACCGATAATCGGCACCATGCCCAGATGCTTAGCGAGCAGACCGCCCACCGTATCAACATCTTCATCGTCGAGCTCGCGACCGAAAATCTCGCCCAGCTCATCAATACCCAGACGGGCAGACAGGCGGAACGTGCCGTCATCGTTCAGCGTGTACTCGGGGCGCTCACGGTCGTACTCATCAGAAATGTCGCCGACCAGCTCCTCGATCAGATCCTCAAGGGTGATCAGGCCGGCGGTGCCGCCGTACTCGTCAACAATGATCGCCACGTGCGTGGACTCGCGCTGCATCTCACGCAGCAAATCCATGGCGCGCTTCGACTCGGGCTCAAAACGAGCCGGGCGCATCAGCTCAACCACGGTCGGCAGGGCGGTACCCTCCGGCGACTCCGAATGCAGGATGAAGGCGCGCATCGCGTCCTTCAGGTAGAGCACACCCAGAATCTCATCGCTCGAACCACCAATCACCGGCATGCGCGAATAACCCGAACGCAGGAACAAGCTCAGCGCCTCACGTAGCGGGGTGTCACGGCTGGCGGTGAGCATGTCGGTACGCGGAACCATGAGCGAACGGATGCGGGTATCGTCCATCTCAAAGACGGACTGCACCATCTGCGCCTCGTCGTCCTCAATGGTTTCAGCGTCGGAGGCACGATCCAGGAACTCGCGCAGCTCCTCCTCATCAAACACACCTACCGGGGCCTCAGCCGAACGTTCCGGTGCCAGGCGCACACTGAGCTTATCGAGCAGACCGGTTACCGGGCTCAGCAGGACCGACAGGTAGTGCACCGGGCGCGCCAATACACGAATCGACGCGACCGGGCGGTTACGGCCCAGAGCACGCGCCAGCACATGCAGAACCGGGTAGCCCACCAGCGCAACAATTACGAGGGTCAGCACGGCGGCGAGCGCGTGCACCTCGACCAGGTTCAGCAGGCAGGTCATGGTGGCGAGCACCGCGGTGGCTGCCGCAATGAGGCGGGTCAGGCGCAGCGGGTGCGTGTACGCCTCGGAGTCACCGTCGAGGGTGCGCTGCAGGACGCGGGCGCCGAGGGTGTCCGGGTGTGCCTCCACCGCCTCCTCAGCCTCGTTGTGCGGCAGGTAGGTGAACGCGGTTTCGGCGATAGCCGCGACCACGGTCAGGCAGAGCGCGAGAACGGCGAGGAGGGCTGTGAGTAGAATATCCACGCCGCTCCCCTAGTGTCGGGTTTCGACCGGTGCCGGGCGGCCCAGGAACTCTTCGAGGATGGAGCGCTGAATGCCGAACATTTCAGCTTCCTCTTCGGCGGTGCCGTGGTCGTAGCCGAGGCAGTGCAGAATGCCGTGGGTGGTGAGCAGGCACAGCTCGTCGAGGGTGCTGTGACCGGCATCTGCGCCCTGACGTGCGGCGACGGGCGGGCAGAGAATGATGTCGCCGAGCATGCCGCTGGAGGGGTTTTCGGGGGTTCCCGGTTCCAGCTCGTCCATGGGGAAGCTCATCACGTCGGTTGCGCCGGGCAGGTCCATCCATTCGATGTGCACGCGTTCCATTTCGTCTTCGTTCACGATGGCGATGGACAGGTAGGTGTCATCGGCAAGGTGCATGCGCTTGAAGGCGTGCTCGACGAGGCGGGTGAGCACCTCGGTGTCTACCGCTTCGAAAGATTCGCGGATGAAAGCATCGGTTGCCGGGTCGGCACCGGTTGCGGGTTCTTCGCAGTCGAATTCGATCTCTGCCACCGTTTAGCGTCCTTCCGGGGTGGTCTGTGCGTTATTGGGGTTCTGCCCGGCATTCTTTTCGGCGTTCTTTTCGGAGCCGCCGTTAATGCCGGCGCGGTCGAGCAGCTTTTCGGCTGCGGCCTCGATGGTGGCGCGCTTGACCTTGCGGTTGCGCTTGCGTTCCATTGCCTTCTGGTCTTCGCCCCACTGGTCGTAGGCGGACACAATGTTCGACACCAGGGTGTGTCGCACCACGTCAGAGGATTCCAGGATGCTGAAGTGAATATCCTCCACGCCCTGCAGAATGTTGCGCACCTGCTTCAGGCCGGAGGCGGCGCCACCGGGCAGGTCAATCTGGGTGATGTCACCGGTAATAACCATCTTCGAGCCGAAGCCCAGGCGGGTCAGGAACATTTTCATCTGCTCGGCGGTGGTGTTCTGCGCCTCGTCGAGGATGATGAATGCGTCGTTGAGGGTGCGGCCGCGCATGTACGCCAGCGGTGCAACCTCAATGGTGCCCGCCTCCATGAGCTTGGGGATGGTTTCGGGTTCGAGCATGTCGTGCAGTGCGTCGTAGAGCGGGCGCAGGTACGGGTCGATCTTCTCGTTGAGGGTGCCGGGCAGGAAGCCCAGACGCTCACCGGCCTCCACGGCGGGGCGGGTGAGGATAATGCGGTTCACTTCGTGGCTCTGCAACGCCTGCACTGCCTTCGCCATGGCGAGGTAGGTCTTACCGGTACCCGCCGGGCCGATACCGAAGATGACGGTGTTCGCGTCGATAGCGTCCACGTACTTCTTCTGGTTAATGGTCTTGGGGCGAATCGTGGTTCCGCGGGTGGAGAGGATGCTGGTGGACAGCGAGTGCGCCGGGTTGCTCAGCTCGTCGCCGAGCATGCCCATGAGGCGGTGAATGACCTGCACGGTAATCTGCGTGTCGTGACTGGAGAGCACGCGCAGTTCGTTCAGCAGCTTAGCGGCGGTGTTGACGGCCTCGGAGGGGCCGGTGATGAGCACGTCCAGGTCCTTGGGGCGCAGGCTAATCTGCTCGAAGTAGTCCTCGATAATCGCCAGGTGCGCATCCTGCGGGCCGAGCACGGCAATCATTTCTGCGGCGCTCTTGAAGGATACGGTGCGCGCGGTTGATAGAGGTCGGGAGGTAGTCATATGGGCTCCTTGGCTAGTGATGTATTTACAAGTATAGATGTGCGTGATGCGCCACGCTCGGGGTGGGCTCTATCAGCTGGGTTCTAGCAGGCGCTTTTACCGGCTGGACTGTGCCGGAGCTGGACTTGAGCGGCGGCGCTCTACCGGCGGCGCTCTACCAGCGGCCCAGCACCACGTTCAGGGTGCACATGGCGGCAGAACCGGCGGTGGAGGAACGTAGCACCTCGTCACCGAGCAGCGCCAGGTGCGCGCCGGCGTCGGTGAAGAGCTGCACCTCACGGTCGCTAATGCCGCCTTCGGGTCCGACGAGCAGGTAGATTTCCTCGGGCAGGTTCTCTGCCTCGACAAGCTGGCGTGCCAGGGCGCTGAGGCGTTCGGTCGCCTGCTCATGCAGGATGAACACGGCGGCGGACTGCTCAGAGCCAACAACTTTTTCGCCGGCAACTTCTTCGATGAGCTCCACCAGATCGGCGGTGCTGTACAGGTCGTACACTTCGGGAATGAGCGCGCGGCGCGACTGCTTCGCCGCGGCGGTGACGGTGTTCTGCCACTTGGTGTGTGCCTTGGAGGCGCGCTCCCCCTTCCACCGCACGATGGAGCGGTCCGCACTCCACGGAAGCACGCCGTACACGCCCAGCTCGGTCGCCGTCTCGATGGCGAGCAGGTCGCGGCCGTCCTTCGCGAGCGCCTGCACCAGGTAGATGGAGGGCACGCTGCGTTCCTCGCGCAGCTCCTGCACCTGCACGCTCACACCGTCCGCATTAATGGAGGCGACCGTACCGAGTGCGCGGCGGCCGGTGCCGTCACCCAGATCGATGCGTTCACCAAGCTCAAGGCGCTTGACGAGGGCGTGCTTGCCTTCGGCGCCGCCGAGTGCGCAGGTGGCGCCGGGGGTGAGTGCATTGTATTCTTCCGTGCTGATGTAGAAGATGGGGGCGCTCATGGTTCTCCTTGAGGGTGCGGCTTGTAAGCGTGGGTAGTGTGTGGGTGGCGTGTGAAATAGCTGTGCGGCTTAGCGCGGACGCGTACGGCTCAGTGTTGATAGCACTGCTGACAGCGGTACTGACAGGAGATCGGAAGAG
>NZ_CALJRY010000243.1 GCF_937976295.1 uncultured Rothia sp.
CTTTGCCATCGCTAATGCGAAGGAAGCCTGCGCACTGCTCATAAGCCTTAGGCCCCCAATGAAAGTCCCTCCGAAAAGGAAGGGAAATTTCTGCGGGTAAGCGTATGCATTAAACCAGCCGTAGCCCTCAATGAAAGTCCCTCCGAAAAGGAAGGGAAATGCGGGCGGGGGTGGTGAGCTTGGGATACACCCAAAACCCTCAATGAAAGTCCCTCCGAAAAGGAAGGGAAATAGCTACCCGAAAATAGCCCGCAACCATGCGGCAGAAACGGGTGCTTCGCGAGAACCTCGCGGAGGCTACACGCAAAATTATACACTCCAACCACATCTACCCCCGCATAACTCCCTGGCAAGAGAAGAAACCATGCGAGCGACACGCCATGTTCCCGTCACGTACCAGGTTCTCGCTCACACAAAGACCCCCGCCGGGTGCTTCCTAAGCGACCCGGCGAGGGTCTTCACGTATGAGAGGGGTTGGCGCGGTTCAGGTAAACCAGACTAACCAAGCTAACCATGCAAACCGGGCGAGCTTCGAGTCTCACGGGACTAGAAAGAACAGCGCATCAAAACCCGAGCCGGCCAAAGCTCGGCCCCGGCGAACAGCGGAACTAGCGCTCCGCCTCCTCGCCGAGCATGCCCTCACGAGCCAACGCAGTCAAACGAGACACCGCACGGAAATACTTCTTCTGATAACCACCAGCCAGCATCTCCTCAGTAAACACCTTGTCAAAAGGCACACCCGAAGAAACGATCGGCAGGTCCTTGTCATACAGGCGGTCAGCCAACACCACAAAACGCAACGCCACCGACTGCTCAGTAATCGGGTGAACATCACGCCACGCAATACCATCCAGGCCATCAATCAGCTGACGGTAACGCGACGGGTGCACCTTCGCCAGATGCTCCACCAAGTCAGCGAAGTTATCAACGCCAACAGTCTGGCCGCCGAACACTTCCTCAACCTTCGCATCAAACTCGGCGTCTGATACAGGCTCCGGCGCAGCAGGCAGGCCACGGTGACGGAAATCCTCACCATCCACACGGTGCACCTCAAACTGCGAAGCAAGCACCTGAATCTCACGCTTAAAATCCTCAGCCGCGAAACGGCCCTCACCCAGCGCACCCGGCAGAGTGTTCGAGGTCGCCACAAGCTTCACGCCAGCATCCGCCAGCTCACGCATCAGACGAGACATGAGCACAGTATCACCCGGATCATCCAGCTCAAACTCGTCAATACACACCAGCTTGTAGCTGCTCAACGCCTCAACCGTCTTACGGAACGTCAACGCACCCACCAGGTTCGTGTACTCCACAAAAGTACCGAACGCCTTCGGGCCATCCACATAATGCCACAGCGACGCCAACAGGTGAGTCTTACCCACACCAAAACCGCCGTCAAGGTACAGGCCAGCCTTCGTCGAATCCTTCTTCTTGCCACCAAACAAGCGACCAAAGAAACCGGCACCAGCGCCGCCACCATTAATCTTGTCGCCAAAATCCTTCAGCTTCTGCACAGCCTCAGCCTGCGACGGCTGATTCGGATCAGGAATGTAGCTATCAAAAGACACTTCACCAAAACGCTCAGAGGGGCGGAAACCCGCCAGCAACTCATCAGCAGAAACGCGAGGGATGCGGTCGGTCAAGTGTACGGTCGTGGTGGGCACAAAAACTCTTTTCTTCAGTGACGGCGATGTGACTTCCGCTTTAAGTGTAGTACTGTCTAACACCCCGCGTGAGCCGCATGAGTTGCCCGCCACATTGCGGGCGTGAGGAGGGGTGTGGGCGGGGCGGTGGTGGAGTGCGGGGCCGCTCTGTTTTGCGTGGGCTGGGCAGGCCAGTGGCGTCCGAGCACGGAGGCTGAGGTGGAGTGTGTTTTGGGCAGGGTCTGCCTTGGGTGGGTGCAGTGTTCGATAGGTTAGTGTCTTCGCCGTGGGTTTTAAACCCGTTGCGAAGACAGTAACCTATCGAAACGGCCAGTTACCCGCCGCCGGTGAAAACTCAATAATGACCTAGCAATTTCAGTCATGACTTAGCGTCTTTGGCAATGGTTAAAACCCCAGCCTGAAGTCACTAACTCATGGTCGAAGTCCGTAACTCATGACCAAATTTCCGCAGGTACGGTGCCTCCACGGGCGCAGAGATATTTGATGCATAAAGCAATGAAATATCCGAATAGTGATGTTTCGTTGCTATAGCACCCAAAAGAATGCAAACGACGGCAAACATGCGGTAGGGTGGTAACTGTAGTGTTCCA
>NZ_CALJRY010000244.1 GCF_937976295.1 uncultured Rothia sp.
TCGCCGTACAAGCTGTATTTTGTGAACCCGATTCTGGCGGCGAAGGGCAAGCTTGTGCTGGGTCAGCCGGTGTACCCGTCGCTGCAGGACCTGCCGGAGGTTCCGGATCTGGTGGAGATTTTCCGCCGTAATGAGGACCTGCCGGGCGTGGTTCAGGAGGCTGTGGATCTGGGCGCGAAGACCGTGTGGATGCAGCTGGGCTCTTGGAACGAGGAGGCGGCCGCGATTGGTGAGGCTGCCGGCCTGAACGTGGTGATGGATAAGTGCGTGAAGATTGAGCACGCGCGTTTCCACGGTGGCCTGCACCTGGCTGGTTTCAACACGGGCGTGATTTCTGCGAAGCGTCAGGTGCTGTCGAAGTAAACAGCCTGCGCTGTATGAGCCGCTGCGGCTTGTAATTACAAAAATTAGGCGCTTGTGAGCGTTTGAACGAGGGGGCGTGCCCGGGGTGTTTCCCGGGTGCGCCCCTCCTTCTGTCTATGCCTGATATGGCGCCTGATATAGCTCCCACTGTAGTGCCCGGCAGAGCATCCGGTGCGTTGTGGGTAAGGCTGAGAGCGTAGCATCGCCCCTTGTGGAGAGCATTTCAGCTTTGAGGTAAACCTTACCTCTATGTTCTGGGGTGCTGAGCCGGTATCCTAGTGTGGAGCCCGGCGGCCGGCACACAGCACACACGCGTACCGACCGCCGGGCCTTTTCACATCGAAAGCAGGTACCGCGCCGCGCCTCATGAACGTCCCGCGTGAATATCCTGCGGCGCAAGAATTATGACGAAATATATTGTCATGAATACGACATATGACGGCGAATTTCAGTCATAAAAAGTCACTCGGTCATATACCCGAATAAACTAGCCAGTATCCTCGGCGAAGCCTAAGCTGGCAGTGTATTTATCCCCGCATTTTATGCCCAACCTTAGCCGAGGACAGCATGACCGGATTCACGACGAAGGCAATTCACACTACGGACCGCGACAACCCGTACGGCTCCATCCTGCCTCCGATCTACACGACCACCACCTACGCCCAGCCCTGTGACGGCACCGAAGGCCCCTACGACTACCAGCGCGGCGGCAACCCCACCCGCGCGGCCCTCGAAACCACGCTCGCAACCCTCGAAGGCGCCAAGCACGCCTTCGCCTACCCCTCCGGAATGGGCGCCACCGCTGCCGCCCTCGGAATCCTGAAAGAAGGCGAAACTCTACTGCTGGGTATGCCCTCCTACGGCGGCACCTACCGATTCGCGACCATCGAGCTGCCCGCCCGCGGCGTCAAGACCCGCTTCATCGGCGACTTCACGGCCCTCACCGATGAAGACTTCGCAGATAATGTGACCATGGTTTTCCTGGAAAGCCCCTCCAACCCGCTACTGCGCGTGAGTGACATCGCCGCCATCGCCGAAATCGCGCACCGCAACGGCGCAATCGTGGTCGTCGACAACACCTTCATGACCCCGCTGCTGCAGAAGCCCCTCGACCTGGGCGCAGACATCAGCGTGCAGTCCGCCACCAAGTACCTGGGCGGCCACGCCGACCTGCTCGGAGGCGTCGCCGCAACCAACGATGACGCGCTCGCCGAGCGCCTCTGGCACCTGCAGATGATTACCGGCGCAATGCTTTCGCCCACCGACTCCTACCGCCTGCTGCAGGAGGTCAAGACCCTCAAGCTGCGCCTGACCCAGCAGCAGAAGAACACCATCGAGGTCATCAACTACCTGGAGGCGCACCCCGCCGTGAAGCGCGTGCTCTACGCGGGTTCGCACAGCGAGTACGAGGCGCAGGTGCACGCCCGCCAAGCGAACGGCCTGGGCGCGCTCATCTCCATGGAGCTGGTGGACGGCGCAGACCTGCCCGCCTTCCTCGAAGCCCTGAAGATTTTCAGCCACGCAGTGAGCCTGGGCGGCATCGAGTCGCTGGTGGTTCGTCCCGCGCTCATGGTGCAGGCCGCCTACACGCAGGCGCACCGCGACGAATACGGCGTGAGCGACAACCTCATCCGCCTGGCCATCGGCATCGAGGAGATTGAGGACATTATCGAGGATTTGGAGCGCGGCCTGACCGCAGCCCTGGCGCATCAGGCATAGTCCCTGAACATGAGGCACCGCACGACCGTATCGCGTGATTCGAGGTGCCCCAAATACGCGGCGTAATGTCACCCATAATAATTACTCAAAATACCCGGATTAACGTATTTCTTTCAATGTAAAAGAATGTTTTTGATTCGGGTATTTTGTGCACCCTCACCGCATTTTTATATGACGTTGCGTGAACATATTAACCCCCGTGACGCGGGGTTAGAACGGCATAAAAAATGCGGGTAGGGTAAATCTCGGATACACGACGAATACCAGCTACGCCCGC
>NZ_CALJRY010000245.1 GCF_937976295.1 uncultured Rothia sp.
ATGGAGAGAATAGTCAGGTTATCGAACTGCTTCTCTTCCGGCACGGGCAGGGTGTTAGTCACGACGACCTCCACAGCACCGCACTGAGACAGACGCTCAGCAGCCGGATCGGACAGAACCGGGTGGGTTGCTGCGATAATAACTTCCTTCGCGCCCTTGTCCATGAGGACCTTCACAGCGCCAGCAATGGTGCCGCCGGTGTCAATCATGTCGTCAATCAGCACACAGGTACGACCCTCGATGTCACCCACAACAGTCTTAGAAACAGCCTGGTTGGGGACGTTAATGTCGCGGGTCTTGTGCACGAACGCCAGGGGTGCGCCGTCCAGCAGATCAGCCCAGTGCTCAGCCACACGCACACGACCGGTATCCGGGGACACAACAGTCACGTTGGACAGGTCGTCCACGCGCTCGCGAATGTGCTTAGCAAGAACCGGAATCGCAAAGAGGTGATCCAGCGGGCCGTCAAAGAAGCCCTGAATCTGCGAAGTGTGCAGATCCACGCACATCAGGCGGTCAGCACCAGCGGTCTTGTACAGGTCCGAAATCAGACGTGCCGAGATAGGTTCGCGGCCCTTGTGCTTCTTGTCCTGACGAGCATACGGGTAGAAAGGAGACACCACGGTAATGGAACGAGCGGATGCACGCTTGAGCGCATCGATCATAATGATCTGCTCCATGAGCCACTCGTTGATGGGTGCCGGGTGCGACTGAATCACGAAAGCGTCCGCACCGCGCACCGACTCCTCAAAGCGGACGTAGGTCTCGCCGTTGGCGAAGGTGTATGCGGAGGTGGGCAGCAGGTCGTGATCAAGTGCCTGCGCAATCTCCTCGGCAAGCTTGGGGTGTGCTCGGCCGGAGACCACTACAAGCTTGCGCTCACCGGGGTTGGTAATCTCGCTACTCATGGTGTTGTTCTTTCCTCGAATTAGGATTCTGCCGGATCCTGAGCGCCAGCAGCCTTAGCAGCCTCGGCGGGTTCGGTACCAGCACGGTTCTTCAGAACCCAGCCATCGATAGTGCGCTGGGAAGTCTCAGAGTAGGCGAGGGCGCCCGCAGGAACATCCTTACGGATCAGCGCGCCCGCGCCGGAGTAGGCACCGTCACCGACAGTAACAGGTGCAACGTAAATACCTGCGGAGCCCATGCGAGCATGAGCGCCAATAACGGAGCGGTTCTTCACCAGGCCGTTGTAGTTCGCGAAGATAGAGCCAGCACCAATGTTTGCGCCCTCACCGATGGTGGCATCACCAACGTAGGACAGGTGCGGAACCTTTGCGCCATCGCCAATCTGCGAGTTCTTAGCCTCGCAGAAGGTGCCAAGCTTAGCGTCCTTGCCCAGGGTGGTACCGGGGCGCAGGTATGCGAAGGGGCCAACAGTTGCACCTTCGCCAATGACAGCGCCGTGACCGTGCGCGCGGATGACGGTAGCGTCAGCCTCAACGGTCATATCAGTCAGGGTGGTGTCCGGGCCAATGGTGGCGCCGGTAGCGACGGTGGTAGAACCGTGCAACTGGGTGCCGGGCAGCAGGGTTACGTCGTTCTCAATGGTGACGGTGACGTCAATCCAGGTGTTCTCAGGATCAACGATGGTCACGCCATTACGCATGTGAGCCTCAAGGATGCGGTTGTTGAGCATACGACCCAGCTGAGCCAGCTGCACGCGGTCGTTAGCACCCTCGACCTCCCAGCGGTCCTCAATAGCCAGGGCGGAGGTGCGGTAGCCCTTAGAACGAGCGATGGACAGAACGTCGGTAATATACTTCTCGCCCTGTGCGTTGTTGGTGGTCACTTCGAGCAGTGCCTCGCGCAGAACAGCGGCGTCAAAAGCGTAAATACCGGAGTTAATTTCGGTGATTTCAAGCTCTTCGGGGGAAGCGTCCTTCGCCTCAACAATGGCGGTCACTTCGCCAGCCTGGTTACGGACAATACGACCGTACGCGCCGGGCTCATCCACGTGAGTGGTCAGAACGGTCACAGAGTTCTTGTCGCCCTCGTGGAAAGCAATCAGTTCGCGCAGGGTCTCGGGACGCAGCAGGGGAACGTCACCGTAGGTCACCAGGACGGTGCCGGAAACGGGAGCCTGCGCATCCAGAGCGTTCAGACCGACCTCAACAGCGCGACCGGTACCGGGAATCTCATCCTGGTCAACAATGGTTACTTCGGGGTCAAAAGCAAGGACGTGCTCAGCAACCTTATCGCGCTGGTGGCGCACCACAACAGCAAGGCGCTCAGGGTTCAAATCGCGTGCAGCGGCGACAGCGTGCTCCACCATGGAACGACCACCGATGCCGTGCATAACCTTGGGGGTAGCGGACTTCATACGCGTACCAGCGCCTGCGGCGAGAACAATCACTGCAGAGGGTGCCAGTTCAGTATTCACTGGGAAGACTCCTTAGACGAGGTTGTAAGAGTGAGGAGTGAGCGCGGACCGCTAACTCTCTAATCAACGGTGCCGTTGAGTGCTTACGCTCCGCCACTAGGACTCGAACCTAGACAAACGGCTCCAAAGGCCGCTGTGCTGCCATTACACCATGGCGGATTATCCATACATTCACATGAGTTCCTGGTAACAGGCCCTCATTGTCATTGGCCGCCATTTTGGGCACAGAACAGCGCAATGCAGGAAATGCTTTCCTCAGTTTATCAAATATCTGTGCTCAACTTAGCCGCGTGCCCCGCAATCCCCACAGCTTTTCTCACCGCCATCGAGTACCCTCTCATCAAAGCCTGGAGCGCTACTTGAAGTGAAGACTCACCCTGTACCCTAGAAGGCGTGGCACATCTACTTGGCGGCGAATCGCTGCACCTCGAATTCCCTACCCGAACCATCTTTGAAGGCATCACGGTCGGTCTGAACGAAGGCGACCGCATCGGCATTGTCGGCCGCAACGGCGACGGCAAATCCACCCTCATGAAGATTCTTGCCGGCCGGCTCGAACCGGACTCCGGCCGCGTCACCGTGCGCGGCGGCACCCGCATCGGCTACCTCGACCAGTCAGACGTCCTCGACGACGACCACACCGTCGGCTACGCAATTGTGGGCGACACCCCCGAATACGAATGGGCGTCACAGGCACGCATCCGCGATGTCATCTCCGGCCTGGTCTCTGACCTGCCCTGGGACGCACCCGTCTCTTCGCTCTCCGGCGGTCAGCGCCGACGCGTAGCGCTCGCCTCCCTGCTCGCGCAGGAGTGGGACGTGCTCATGCTCGACGAGCCCACCAACCACCTGGACGTTGAAGCCATCACCTGGCTCGCCAACCACCTGAAGTCCCGCTGGCCAAAGAACGCGGGCGGCCTCATGGTTGTTACCCACGACCGCTGGTTCCTCGACGAAATCTGTACCGACACCTGGGAGGTGCACGACCGCATCGTCGAGCCCTTCGAGGGCGGCTACGCTGCGTACATCCTGCAACGTGTGGAGCGTGACCGTCAGGCAGCCGCAGCGGAGGCGAAGCGTCAGAACCTCATGCGCAAGGAGCTCGCCTGGTTGCGCCGCGGTGCGCCCGCGCGTACCTCCAAGCCGAAGTTCCGCATTGATGCCGCCAACGCCCTCATTGCGGACGTTCCGCCGGTGCGTGACACCGTGGAGCTGAAGAAGATGGCGGTCTCCCGCCTCGGCAAGGACGTGGTCGATCTCGAAAACGTTTCCGTCGTCTACGACGACCCCTCGATGCCCGGCGGCAAGCGCCCGGTGCTGAAGAAGGTCACCTGGCGTATTGCCCCCGGCGAGCGCACCGGCATCCTGGGCGTGAACGGCGCGGGGAAGTCCACCCTACTCTCTCTGGTGACCGGCGATCTGAAGCCGACCGAGGGCCGCGTCAAGCACGGTAAGACCGTGAAGATTGCGACCCTGACCCAGCAGCTCGATGAGCTCAACGAGGTCGCTAACGACCGCGTCTCGGATGTGATTGGCCGCAAGAAGCGCAGCTACATTGCCGATGGTAAGGAGCTGTCTCCCTCGCAGATGCTGGAGCGTCTGGGCTTTACGAGCGCGCAGCTGTCTACCCCGGTCAAGGACCTTTCGGGTGGTCAGAAGCGTCGCCTGCAGCTCATGCTGATTCTGCTGGATGAGCCGAACGTGCTGATTCTCGACGAGCCGTCCAACGACCTGGATACCGATATGCTCGCCGCGATGGAGGACCTGCTGGACACCTGGCCGGGTACCCTGCTGGTGGTCAGCCACGACCGTTACCTCATGGAGCGCGTCACCGATCAGCAGTACGCCGTGATTGACGGTTCGTTCCGTCACCTGCCCGGCGGTGTGGACGAATATTTGGCGCTCTCAGCAGCCGGTGCTGGCGGTTCTGCCGCCGGTAGCGCGCAGGCGCGTGCCGCCTCCTCGGCGCAGGCTTCTGCTGAGCCGGAGGCCCCGAAGGTTTCCGGTGCCGAGTTGCGTGCGGCGCAGAAGGAATCCGGTGCGATTGAGCGGCGCCTCGCCAAGCTCGCTGCAGAGCAGGAGAAGCTCTCCGAGCAGATGAGCGCGCACGACGCCTCCGACTACGCCGGTTTGGCGGCGCTCGGCGAGCAGCAGCAGAC
>NZ_CALJRY010000246.1 GCF_937976295.1 uncultured Rothia sp.
CATACCGGGCAGGACGAGCTAGACACGGCGGTGCAGGCGTGCCGCCGCTCTAAGGGGTCGTCCGAGCTGTGGTATTGGACGAGGGATGACCGGTCTCAGGACATTTCGCCGCTGGTTGCGGTGACTCTTGCCCATCATGGGCTGTTGGAAAAGCAGAATAGGAAGGCGGGTGCAGGTTGGGCACTTATGTAAATTCCCCGGCGAAGTGGGAAGCCTACTATAACGGCGAGCACCGTCTGGACGCTATCGGTGTGTCTCTACCGCCAAATGTGCGGGTGCTGGAGATGCCGGTGCGTTGGCCGAAGCTGAGCATTGACGTGCTGGTGGAGTCGCTGGTGTTGGATGGGTTCTCTCTGGCTGAGGAGGGGGAAGTCCACGAGGCGCCGGAGAAGCTTAACCGGATCCTGCAAGCGAACAACTTCCGGACGCTGCTGACGTTGGCTTTGACTGAGGCTCTTATCCAGGGCTGCTCGTATATGGTGGTGGGCGGTTCGGCGGATTCGGATATTCCGGTGGTGAGTGTGCACGCCGGGAACGAGTTTGAGCTGGAGAAGGATTATGCCGGGCGCGTGGTGCGTGCGGTACGCCGGTACCGTTCCGGTAAGAGCGAGTACAAGGCGGTGTACGAGCCGAATGTGACCACGTGGTGGCGTGCCGGCGGGTCTGGTGCGGAGTTGGTGGCGCGGGAGGAGCACGGGCTGGGGCGTATCCCGGTGGTGCCTTTCGTGAATCAAATCCGTTTGGGTGAGGCTGGGCGGAGCGAAATTGAGGAGATTCATCAGCTTTGTGATGCCGCTTCTCGCACGATTACGAACTTGCAGGTGGCTCAGGAGCTATTGGCGATGCCGACCCGGTACCTTTTCGGTGATGGGGTGGATGAGGCGCTGTCTGCTGAGGGTGCGGGGCGTATTGAGGCGTACTTTGGGCGTTTCATTGTGGGTCCTTCGGATGCGAAGACTGGCACTATCCCGGGTGCTGACCTGTCCCAGCTGCTGAACACGTTCAAGCTGTATGCGCAG
>NZ_CALJRY010000247.1 GCF_937976295.1 uncultured Rothia sp.
TCCTGGTCGGTAGCGCCCACCACGATCGAGCCGCCGCAGTTAGCCGGAGCGACCTTGGAGGTGTCCTGACCCTCGTTACCGGCTGCGACAACGAGAATCGCGCCGCGCTTGTTCACCTCAGCAATAGCCTTGGAGTAGGTTGCGGGGCAGGTGCCCTCTCCGCCGAGGGAGAGGTTAATAATCTTGGCGGGGTTGGAGTTCGCGGGAACGCCCTCAACGGTGCCGCCGGCTGCCCAGACCATTGCATCCGCAATGTCGGAGTCGTAGCCGCCGCACATGCCCAGGGCACGCACGGGCAGAATCTTGGTGGAGGGTGCCACGCCGACAATACCGCGCTTATTGTTCATAACAGCCGCGATGGAGCCAGCAACGTGGGTGCCGTGCCAGTTCGACTCGCTTGCCTCGGAGTAGGCATCGCAGGCGCCCGCTTCTTCCCAGTTGCCCTGGTCGGTCGGGTCGGAGTCGCGGCCGTTGCCGTCGCGGGCCATGGCGGGCTCGGTGATGAAGTCGTAGCCGGGCAGAACGTTAGCGTCCAGGTCGGGGTGCTTGACGATGCCGGAGTCAATCACAGCAACGGTCACACCGGCACCCTGGGTGGTCTTCCAGGCCTCGGGTGCGGCCAGGCCCTTGGTGCCGTGCAGGTTCCACTGCTGCGGGTAGAGGGTGTCGTTCGGTGCCACAACCTGGTTCGACGCCTGAGCGGCCTGAGCTACCTGAGCGACCTTGGAGGTCGTGGCGGTACGAGTGCGCGCGTTGGAGCGGCGCAGCAGGTCGGGCTCAACCGACTCGACGGAGGGGTTAGAGCTCAGGGTTGCCATGTACTTCTCCGCCTGCTCAGCGGTGAGCTTGGAGGAGACGGTCACCACGGTTGCCTTCTGGGCGGTGGTGCGTACGTAGTTGGTCTTGATTTTGAAGAGGTCGTCAACGCTCTTCACCTCGGAGGTGAGGCCCTGGTAGAGGGAGTCGCTCCAGGTGGCAACCTGGGTGCCTGCGGGGCTTGCCCAGTTGATGCCGCCGGCGTTCAGCGCGCTGTCGGTGTAGGTGATGACGAAGCGGTTGAAGCCTGCCTTCTGCTGTGCGGAGCTGAGGGAGGAGATAGTTGTGTGCGCCTTAGCGCGTTCGGTGCTGTTGGCCTGCGCGGGTGCCGCGAAGGATGCGGGGGCGCCCAGGGTTGCGACGAGTGTTGCTGCAGTACCCAGGCTCAGTGCGGTGCGTGCGACACCGCGCGCTGAGGGGTGAGTGGTAAAAGACATCGGGGTCCTTTGCGTATGTGAGTGCCGGAAGCGGCAAGTGGGTTGGTCATCCACTCACATAAATGCACCTTCGAGAAAATATATATTCTTTTGTGTATTTGCTTGTGAGGAGCGAATAGAAAAAGAAAATGCACATCACTGCATTGATGTGTATTTTTCTCTAAA